>JBJEVP010000193.1:0-30626 GCA_051884475.1 Candidatus Spyradosoma sp. | reverse complement strand
CTCGTGAGTCCGCGGGCGAGGCGGAGCCGCCCGCGACGAGCGAGCCGACGCTTTCTTTCAACGCGAAGAAAAACCGCGAAGTTAAAGGAAGTTAAAGAAAGACTGGACCGGAAAGGCGCAGAAGAGAAAGAAGGAGAAGAAAATGAAACACAGATGGAACGGATGAAAACGGATTTTTTCCCGTGTGTAAGGTACGCGCGATTCCCATCGCGCTCCTTTTCCCCTTCGAAGGATCTGTTCCTCTAAGCTCTCATCTCTCACCTCTCAGCTTTTTTTTTCAACCGCGAAGTTAAAGAAAGTCTGAACCGGAAAGGAACGGAAGAGCAAGAAGGAGGAAAAAAGAGGAGGGATGATGGGTGAGAGGTGAGAGGAATAATGGATAACGGACGGAAACAGATTTCCTCATCCGCTGTCCGTTATCAGTTATCCGTTATTCTATGGTACGCGCGATTCCCATCGCGCTCCTTTTCCCCTAAAAGGATTTATCCCCTCTAAGCTCTCATCTCTCACCTCTCAGCTTTTTTTCAACCGCGAAGTCATTATCCATTATCCGTTATCCATTATCCGTTATCCATCATTCACTTTATTTCTGCGGTTTGGGCAGGAGGAAGAAGAGGACGCCGCAGACGAACATCAGCGCGCCCGCGACGGCGAGCGTCGTCGTGAGCGGAACGCCCTGGTCCTTGAACCAGCCGCCGAAGAACGAAATCAGCGCGCCGACGCCCGCCGACGTGAGGTTCAGCAGGCCGTAGCCGGTCGCGGAATAGCGTTCGTCGATGTGCGAGCGCATGACGGGCATCAGCGTCGCGTCGAGCGAGCCCTGCGCGACGCCCTGCATCGCGACGAGCGCGAGCATCGCGTAGAGCAGCCAGCTCACGCCGCCGAGCGTTCCCGCGAGCACGACCGCGAGCACGACGCACGGCCCCGCGACGGCGAACGAAATGCCGGGGACGAGCGCGCGCGCCTTGAGGTTTTTCTGAACCCAGCGGTCCGCGATGATCGCCGCGACGATGACGGCGACGTATTTCGCGATGGAGCTCCACAGCGTCGCCTGCGGACCGGCTTCGCCCGCGCTGAGGCTGAACGTGTCCTGCAGCAGCGTCGGATACCACGTGAGCAGGAACCAGTTGCCCGCGCCCGCGAACGCGACGACCGTCAGCAGAATCCACATCGGACGCGAGGCGAGGAGGCTGCGGAAGACCTGCGAGCCGGAAAGTTTTTCGAAGTCGGCGGGAGCGGCGGCCTTCGCTTCGGCGGCGGGAACGGCGGCGTCCTCGCGGCGCGCCTGTTCGCGCGCGTTGTCGGCGGGAGCCTTGCTCGGGTCGCGCAGCAGCACGATGAGCACGAAACCGTAGAGCACGCCGATGAGACCGAAGAGCGCGAACGTCATGCGCCAGCCGATCGCGTCGGACATCGTCGCGCCGAAGCCCGCGAGCGCCATGCCCGCGTAGATGCCGCTCATGTGAATGCCGGTCGCGAGCGAGCGCGTGCTCCCGCGGTGGTAGTCGGTGATGAGCGCGAGCGCCGCGGGAATGTAGAACGCCTCGGAGACGCCCATCGCCGCGCGCGCGATGAAGAGCGTTTCGTAGTCGCGCGCGTGCCCCGTCCACCACGTCACCGTGGACCACACGACGAGCGAGCCCAGAATCACGAGCCGGCGCGAATAACGGTCGGCGAGGAAGCCGCCCACGGGGCTCAGCACGGCGTAGATGACGAGGAACGCCGAGGTGATCAGCCCGAACTGCGCGTCCGTCATCGGAATGTCCTCGACGATCGGCGCGCGCACCACGGAGAGCAGCTGGCGGTCGAAGTAGTTGAGCATCACGACGATCCACAGCAGCCCGACGGCGATCCACGCCCACAGGCCGGGCTTCGTGTTCGGATCGGCGAGGCTCACGACGTTGCGCACGCCCTTGCGCCACGCCTGAAACGCGACGATCGCGACGACGGCGAGCATCAGCGCGATCACGAGCGCGTCGAAGGTCGGCGACGTTCCCGTCTCCGGATTTTCGAGTGTTTTGATGTAATTGACGATGGAGTTCATAAAGGGTGAGAGGACTTTCGGTTTTTGGGAACCGGGCGGCGTTCAGCGCCTGTCGCCCGCGGCGCGGCGGATTTTGATGCGGCAGCAGTCGGGCGAGCGGAAGCCGGGCTTGAGTTCGCCGCAGACGAAATAAATCGAGTAGTCTCCGCCGCGGACGGCGCTCGCACCGGCGCGGGCGGTCGCGGGAACGGTCGCGAGCTTTTCCCATTTCGCGTTCCCGTCGGCGTCGAACGAAAGGCGCAGCACGTCCGCGTTGAATTTATACCATGCGGGTTCGTGGCGCAGATAATCCGGCGCGGGATTTTCGAGCGCGTCCTTGAAGATTTTCGCGTTCACGCCGCCGAAGATCAGCATGCCGCCTTCGCCGTCCTGCACGGCGCAGGAGCCGACCAGACCCGCTTCGGAAACGCTTTCCGGCAGCGGCGGGAGCGTTTCCCATTTATTTTCTTTCGGATAATAAATCACGCCCGCGCGGTCGAGCGTCGCCGTTTTCGTCGCCTTGTCGAAATAAAAACCGCCGACGAGCGCGAACGCGTCCCCGCGCGGCGTACGCAGCCTCCCGGCGACGGGCTGGACACGCGGCGCGCCCGGGAAGTCCGGGAGCGGCTTCCATTCGTGCGATTTTGTCGGGAACGAATTGACCTGAAACACGAACGCCTTGTTCGCAGGAACGCCGCCGACGTTGCCGCCTCCGATCCAAGGTCCGACGCCCGCCGCGTTGTCGACGGTCGCCGGCAAGGCCGGAAAAATCCCCGTGAGCGCGTCATGTCCGAGGCAGGCGACGTCAAGTTTTCCGTCGGAATTTTCTCCTCCCAGCCAGGCCGGACCGAACGAAATTCCGTATGCGGCGGGAACGGGCAGCTTTTCTTTGCGGACGACCCACGCGTTTTTCGAAGCGTCCAGCGTCCAGATCGTGTCGTAGAACTTTTTCTTGCCGCCGTCCGCCGGTCCTTTTTCCGGGAACAGCGCGCCGCCCGCGACGCTGAGGACGCGTCCGTTTTTGAGAATGAACGCTCCCGCGACGCCCTGCGGCGGATTTGTGCCTTCGACGACGAGCGGCGGGAGCGCTTCGACGGAGACTTCCCAGCCGGGCGCGACGTCCGTCACGGGCAGTTTTTCTCCGCCGGACGCGGGAACGCAGAACGCCGCGAGCGCGGCGACGAGAAACGCGGAAAAGCTCTTTCGGTTCTTCATGGGGAAAGCGGTTCGGGGAAAAGTTTTCCGTCATTCTGCGCGAAACCCTCCCGCCCCGCAAGGAAAGAAACCGCGGGTGCTCCTGTTCGCGCTTGTTTCGCGCGGCGGCAACGCTTTTAATGAAGTCATACAAAGCGATGAACGAAAAGGATTTCAGAAAGGCCGTGGAGACGCTGACCGCCCGCAGGGACCGTTTCGCGCCGGGAGCGTATTTCTTCGTTTCCGCGGCGCTCGGCGCCACCGCGAAGCGGCTCGGGCGTTCCCGCGAAAAGGACGTCCGCCGGCGCCACGTCACCGGGCGCGAGCTCGCCGAAGGCGCGGCGGATTTCGCGCGGGAGCAGTTCGGCCCGCTCGCGTATTCCGTGCTGAGAGAATGGGGCGTGAGGACCACGCGCGACATCGGCGACGTCGTGTTCGACCTCATCGCGCTCGGGCTTTTCTCCAAGACGGAGGAGGATTCGATTCAGGACTTCGAGAACGTGTTCGACCTCCGCGCGCGGCTGTCGTGAGCGCGGCGGGCGGCGTCCGTCATTCGGCGGTCCCGTTGCCCCAGACGTATTCGTCGCCGCGGAAGTTCCTCATGCGGACGCGGCCGTCGGGGGAAATTTCCTCGACGTAGTCGGGATTGACGGGGACTTTCCCGCCGCCGCCCGGCGCGTCGATGACGAACTGCGGCACGGCGTAGCCGCTCGTCCAGCCGCGGAGCGAGCGTATGATCTCGACGCCGCGCGCCGCGGGAACGCGGAAGTGCGCGCTTCCGTTGATCATGTCGCAGGCGTAGAGATAATACGGGCGCACGCGCATCATCAGCAGCCGATGCACGAGCGAGCGCATCACGGCGGGATCGTCGTTCACGCCGCGCAGAAGCACGGACTGGTTGCCGAGCACGACGCCCGCGAACGCGAGCCGTTCCGCCGCCGCCGCGAGTTCCCGCGTGCATTCCCGCGGATGGTTCACGTGGATGCTCAGCCAGATCGGGCCGTGCCGACGCAGGACCGCGCAGAGCTCCGGAGTGACGCGCTGCGGCAGAAACACGGGAACGCGCGAACCGACGCGCACGAACTCGACGTGCGGAATCGCCCGCAGGCGCGCCAGCACGTAGTCGATCTTGTCGTCGGAGAGCAGGAAGAAGTCGCCGCCGCTCACGAGCACGTCGCGCACTTCCTCGTGTTCGGCGATGTAGCGGAAACCCGCTTCGAGCTGGGGGTGAAAATCGTAGCCGCGCGCGTTGGACACGAGGCGGGAACGCGTGCAGTAGCGGCAGTAGCAGGCGCAGCGGTCGGTCGAGAGCAGCAGGACGCGGTCCGGATAGCGGTGCACGAGCCCCGGCACCGGGGAAGTCTTTTCCTCGCCGACGGGATCGGCCGTCTCTCCGGGCGAGACGCGGCTTTCCTCCGCGCGCGGCACGACCTGCAGGCGAACGGGGCAGTCGGGATTCTTCCGGTCGATCAGATTGAAGAAATGCGGCGTGATCGCGAAGGCGAGGCGTCCTTCGGCGGCGCGGAATCCTTCGCGTTCCCGCGCGGTGAGCGGCATCAGCGTCTCGAGCTGCGCGGCGGTCGTGATGCGGTTGCGCAGCTGCCAGCGCCAGTCGTTCCACTCGGAGGCGGGAACGTCCGCCCAGAGGCCCTGGCCGCCCGTCCAATTCTCGATTCTGTCCTGCGGAAACATAAGTGAATGAAGATCGGCAAGCGTCCGTCGCCCGTCACTTCGTTTTCGCTTCGCGGCGGTAAATGCGCAGGACGCTTTCGGCGAGCTCGCGCATGGAACGTCCGTCGGTCAGCACTCCGACGCCCGCGAGGAGATAGTCCTTCTCGCGCGCGGCGAGCAGTTCGCGGATCTTCGCGACGGGGTCCTCCGTCTGCAGCAGCGGACGCGAGCCGCCGCGCGTGCGCGCGAAAATCGTCTCCGGGGACGCGAACAGCGTGACGACCACTCCGCGGGAACGCAGTTCTTCGCGCATGCCGGGCGAGGTCAGAATGCCGCCTCCGGTCGCGATGACCGCGCCGCTTTCGGGCAGCCATTCGGCGACGCAGCGGCGTTCGAGCTCGCGGAAGGCCGCCTCGCCGTCCGCGGCGAAGATATCCTTGATTTTGCGGCGCGTGCGTTTTTCGATTTCCTTGTCGGTGTCGATGAACGGGCGGCGGCAGAGGTGCGCGATCATCCTGCCGACGGAAGATTTTCCCGTGCCCATGAAGCCCGTGAGGATCAGGTTCGGCGTTTTCGCCGCAGTGTCGCGTTCTCGCATGACGCGAAATGCAAACGCGTTCCCGCGCGAAAAGCGAGCTTTTAAGCGCGCGGAGGGCGTTCGCGCTTTTCCTGTGTTGCTCTTCGCGGGGGCGAGGCGCAGAATCGTGCGCACTATGTCGAAGATCAAAGTCGGAATCGTCGGAGCTTCCGGTTACGCCGGAGAGGAACTCGTGCGCCTGCTGTCGCGCCACCCGAACGCCGAGCTCGCGTGCGTGTGCTCGCGCTCGCTCGCGGGAACGCCGTTGGCGGAGGTCATGCCGCAGTTCCGCGAGCTCATTCCCGCCGGGCTCGCGTTCATTCAGGCCGACCCGCAGGCGATCTGCGCCGAGCCGATCGACGTGTGGTTTCTCGCGCTCCCGCACGGCGTCGCCGCCGAATACGCGCGCCCGCTCGTCGCCGCCGGGAAGCGCGTGTTCGACCTTTCGGCGGATTTCCGACTGAACGATCCCGCGATCTACGAGGAATACTACGGCAAGCCGCATCCGGACGTCGAGCTGCTGAAAAATTCGCCCTACGTCGTGCCCGAGCTCGCGCGCGACGACGCGTGGAAAAGCGCCGCGCTCGTCGCCTGCCCGGGCTGCTACCCGACGAGCATTCAGATTCCGCTCGTGCCGCTCCTGCGCGCCGGTCTGCTCAAGCCCGCCGCGGGAACGTGCGTCATCGACTCCTACTCGGGCGTTTCCGGCGCGGGCAAAAAATCCGATCTCGCCTACGCCTACTGCGAGCGCGACGAGTCCGCGAAGGCGTACGGGCTGCCGAAGCACCGCCACCTTTCCGAAATCGAGGAGCAGCTTTCGCTCGCGGCGGGCGCGCCCGTCGTCGTGCAGTTTTCGCCGCACCTGGCGCCGATGAAGCGCGGCATTTCGACGACGATCGTCGTTCCCGCGCGCGGCGCGACGCTCGAACAGCTCTACGCGTGCTGGGAGGCGGCCTACGCGGGCAAGCCCTTCGTCGCGATTCTCAAGAGCGGGAAATTCCCCGACACGGCGCACGTCGCGGGAACGAACCGCGCGGACATCTCCGCCGTGCTCGATCCGCGCACGGGCAATTTCGTCATCACGTCGTGCATCGACAACGTCGTCAAGGGCGCGTCGGGCCAGGCGGTCCAGCTGATGAACCTCGCGCTCGGCTTCCCCGAAACGGCGGGGCTGGTGTGATGAAAGCTTAAAGGTTAAGGGTTAAAGCTTAAAGAAAGATGAGGGAGAGGGCGGAGAAGGGCGCGGGCCCGGCTTCGCCGAAAGGATTTCCGAAAACGGTCCTCCGCGGAGCGAAAACCGGGGTTCTCCGGGCTCTCGGCTCTCGCCCGCCGCCGTTCTTTGAGCTTTCTTCCTTCTCAATATTCTTGCGTTCGGGGGGCAGATACGATTTCCTATTGCGCAAACAATAGAACCCCGAAGCCCCCTTTCTCAGATGATTTCCGATTTCCTCATCGTCTTGTTTTCGCGAAAGACGCTCCTCTCCGCGTTCGCGGCGTGCGCCGCGTTTTTCGCGACTTCGCTTTACGCCGCGCCGCTCGTGATCAAGGCGACGCCGGGAACGAAGGCGGTGTTCACGTCCGCGGCCGCTCCCGCCGATCCCGTCGCGCTCGGAATCGTGCCCGAGGACGGTCTGCTCATCGTCTCCGAGGCGCCGACTCTCGCGGGAACGCTCGTCTTTTCTCACCCCGACGCGGTCGCGCCGGAAACCGTCGCCTTCGAGCCGGGGAAAACTCCCGAAAAGCTGACGCCCGCCCTGAAGCTGCGCCCGGCGACGCTCATCGTCTCCGCGCTTCCCGCGGAAGAGGTGGAGATCTTCGTCAACGGCGAGCACCGAGGCCGCGGCGCCGTCACGCTCGGCGGCGTGGTTCCCCGTGAAAAAATCACCGTCGAGGCGCGTTCCGCGCGTCGCGGAATGCAGTCCCGCGTCGTTTCCGCCGAGCCGGGCGAAACGCTTCCGGTCAAGTTCGACCTTCGCGGGAACGACGTCTCCGCGCGTCCCGACGGTCAGATCGTGCTGCCGGAACTGCCGCTCGTGCTCGCGTCCCAGCCGGGCGCGACGCTGAAGTCGGACGGCGCGGCCGTCGTGCTCGAAGAAGGCGTTCTGCGCGGGCTCGAACCCGGCGAACGCATCGTCGAAATTTTCCTGCCGTGGCGCGGGCGCGAAGTCTGCGTCTGGCGCGGCGCGCTTCCCGCGCGTTCGGCGACTCTGCCCGGGGCGGACGTCGTCGCGATCCCCAATCCCGTTCCCGCGCCGCCGCCCGCCGCCGCCGAGGAACCCGCCGGGAAGAAGCCCGTCGAGTTCGCCGCTCCCGCGGCGCGCGTGCTTTACGTGATCGGCATGACGGCGACCGTTTCTCTCGGCTCCGAGGCCGGTCTCCGCGAGGGCGCGACCGTCTCCGTGCTTTTCGGCGATTCCGAGACTCCCGTTTCCGCCGTCGTTTCCGGCGTCACTCCCAAACAGTCGCAGCTCCGTCTGCCCGAAGGCGTTCCCGCGCCGAAGGAGGGCGACGCCTGCCGCCTCGCCGAAACGCCCGCACGCTGATTCCTTTCTCCCTTTTTTCAAAAATCCCCTTTAACATTCCGAAAATTTCGCAGTCATGTCCATCGCATCTCGAATTTCAAAAAAAACCTTTTTCGCCGCCGCGGCGCTCGGATTCGCCGCCGCCGTTCCCGCTCAGGCCTATCTTTTCGAGGACACGGTGAGGTTCACTCCGTCCGCGAACGTTCCCGGGTATTACGTGTCGGGCTACCGCGTCTACAAAATCGACACCACGGGACTCGCGTCGCTGACGTATGACGGCTCCAATACCGGCGACTGGGTGACCTTCGTCAAGGACGGCGAGGGACGCGCCCAAGTTTCTATGTTGGGAACGACCGGAGGGTCTCTTTACAACGGGCACGTGTTCGGCTACGTTCATAACGACAGGACGGACGACGACGGCGCCTACTACTTCCAGACGCGCTACGACGGCACGATTCAAGGGGATCTCGATCACGCCTACGCGTCAGCGAACAGCATTTCGAACATTCTCAGGCTCAAGTCGGGCGAGCTCGTCGTCAGCAAGGGCGTCATGAACCTGACGGGCTACGTCAACGCCTGGTATGATTTCGGGCAGGTGATGAACGGGCTTGAGCTCGGGCAGACTTCCGGGAAGATGGTGGGCATGTCCCGCATCACGGTGCGCAACGGCGCGGAGCTCGATCTCTCCGGCAACAACAATTTTCAGGCCATAACTTATGTGCGGCCGATGGTCGCCTCCAATTCCGACACCGTCTTCCAGTTCCTGCACAATCTGCAGGCCGGGGACCTCGGCTCGGACAAGAATTCGCTGCTTTCGCTCGGCACGTCCACGGCGTTTCACGTGAACATTCACGTGGACGGCTGGGCGGAGAACGAACGCATCGACACCGGCGTGACGGATACCGCCGCGGGAGACATCTCGACCACGATGTTCGATTCCGCGCTGGCGTTCGGCGGGTCCATCGGGTCGATTTCGGGCAACGGCAGCATCTACAAGACGGGCGACGGCGCCTTCACGCTGCTCGGCGCGAGCACGGGCTTCTACGGCGGGCTTTACGCCGCCGGAGGCTCGCTGGTGATCGACGGCGATTCCGTCGGAACGACCGAGTCTTTCCGCGATGCTTTCGGCAACGACGTTCGGGCGAAGGTCAACGCCGCGGTCGGGAACGCCTCCTCCGTGAACATCGCGGGGCGCTTCAACTCCGGCGCGGTGGCGAACGGCGGATCCATGCAGGGCAAGGGCATCGGCGCCCAGGAGATATACGCGGTCGTGTCGGTGACGGATCCCGACGACCGACAGAAGGAGACGATCTACACGGCGGTCAAGGAGAGCTTCTTCACGACGCCTTCGGCGGGAACGCTCGTCATTTCGGAAAATCAGTCCATCAGGAATTTCCAGTCCATGTTCGCCGCGGGGTATTCCGTGGCTTCCGGCACATCCGCCGCGGACGCGGTGAAGGCGGCCGCCAACAACGACGGGGTGCTCTCTCCGCGAACGAGCTCTCTCGGAAATCTTCTCGCCGAAAAAGGCTCTTCGGACGCTCCCGTCATCGCGGGAACGGGCGTGGGCTCCTATCTCGTCATTCCCGGAGGGAACTACCGGCAGGACGATTCGGGCAATTGGGTCGCGAACGTGGACGCCAACGGCTACATGAAGGGCGGCGTGCTCGCCATCAATCAGGAATCCGGCAAGGGCGGCGTCTATGAAGGCTCCGTGGTCGGCGCGCGGGTCAGAATTTACGACAAGACGGCGTTCGACCAGAACACGAAGGACAACGCCACGCTGACCGAGGACGTGTTCACGAACGAGACTCGGAAAAACGACGTGCTGGTGACCCGCGCGAAAATCCTCGCGGACGCGGGCGCAATCGGCGTGACCGAGGAAGAAATCAATGCGCTGAACATCGCCGCCGACGGCTCGTTCGCTCTGGACAACGACGTCGCCTGGAAAATCGTCAATTATTACAAGGACACGACCGCTTCCTCGAACACCTATTACGTGGAATACGAGGCGGACGAGGAGGTCCGCGGCGGCGTCATTCTGCTGAAGGGCGCGGGCGACCTCGCTTTTCTGCCGGAAGTCGCCAACTACAGCGGAATCGTCATCGATGAAAACCGCACGGGCAAGACCGTGCTCAACATCGCTTCGGTGAATTCCCTCGTCGGCTCTTCCGTGACGTTGGGCGGGAAGGGGACGGTCGCTTTCGTCGCCAACCAGAGCGACACGCTGCGCGTGAAGCTCGGAGGATTTTCCGCGGGAACCCGGCTCGTGTTCACCACGGCGGAGCTGATCGACACGCTCAGCGGGAGCATTCGCGTCGGCGACAGCCGCAAGGCGGAAATCGGATTCGCGCAGACGCAGGAAGACGTTCGCGGCGACGTCTATGTCGAACGCGGTATCGGGCTGAACCTTTCGGGCTCGGAGTCCACGTTCCTCAACGCGTCCTCGCTGACGGTCTGGAGCGGGGCGGCGATCAAGGATTCCACCACGGCGGCGCCGAGCCTCCGTTTCTTTGAAAAGACGGATGCGCTGGGCGCCACGCACTACGTCAATCAAGTCGTCAACAATCTGACGGGCGATTCCTCGGCGCGCATCGAAATCGGCAAGGGCGTTCTCGCCGTCAACTCCACGGACAATTCGCAGGACGCTTATTCCGGGCTGACGCGCGGCGTCTATGACGGTTCGCTCACGGGCGTCGGCTCCGTAGCCAAGGACGGCACGGGAACGTTCTCTCTCGGCGGCGGGGATTTGAACCGCAACTTCACGGGAACGGTCGAGGTCGCCGCGGGAACGTTCGCTCTGACGAAGGCGAACGGACTCGCCGGCGCGGGCGCGCTGATTCTTGATTCGGGCGCGAAGGCGACGCTGTCCGGCGATCAGTCTCTGCGCGCGCTCTACGGCTCGGCGCAGACTTCGGTCTCCGTCGAAGGCACACTGACGCTCGGCGCGGATCTTTTTTCTGCGGCGGGAGAGTCCCGTCCGCTCGTTTCGAACAATCTCGGCACGTCCGAATCGGTCGGATATCAGACCAACGCGAACGTCTCCTTCGCCCGATTCCGGAACTGCTACGATCTTGAAGGAAATCTGGTGCTGGAGAACAATGCGTTGCCGATGCTCATCCGGAATCAGAAAGACGGCACGACGAAATACCTGACCGCCGTCGCCAAAACCGCCTATTCCGGCTTCGACGCGTCCGTGCTCGAAAAATTCGTCGGCGTGAAAAATTACGACGGTTCAGATCTGCTCTCGCAGGTCCAATACGACGCGATTCTCTCCTACGCGAAGACCGCCGGCCGCGACGGCGCGTCCGCTCCCGCCGGAATGACTACGGGAACGCTGCTCGCGGACCTCGCGGGCAAATACGCCGCGCTGGAGAAGCAGAGCGTCTATCTCGACACTTTCGCGCCGACGCCGACGAGCGGCGGTTACTGGTCTCCCGCAGGGATGAAGAACCTCTTTTCCGCCGCCGGAGAATCCTACACGGATTACATCCGCAACGAATTGCCGCGCGAGGTGGCGTCCGCTTATGCGGCCGCTTATGGCTACGACATTCCCTCCAATCCGACCGCGGCGCAGAAGCAGCTGATCAACAATGCCCTGTTCGGCGTCCTTAAGACCAAATACGATGACCTCACCGAAAAGAGCCTGAAGAAAAGCCTTCTGGCGAATCCGACCGCGATGTTCGCCGAGTTCAAGACCGCGAAGAATCTCGCGGGAACGGCGCTCCTCTCCGCCGCCGAAATCGCCGATCTCGACGCCTATGTCGCCGAGCACCAGGACGACGAGGACGCTCTTTACGCCAAGTACGCCGAGTACAAGGCGAAGACCGACGCGATCGCGGACAAGTCCGTCTTCGCCGGAATCGCGGTCGTCGGCGGATTCGCCGCGCAGGTGGACGCGGACGGAAATCTCACGGACACGAGCTGGATCGAAAATCCGAATTTCGCGGGAACGCTCACGGCGCAGACTTTCGTGAAATCCGGAGAAAGCGCCGTCGCCCTCACGGGAACGCTGACGACGCAGAAGCTCGTCGTGAGCGCGGGAACGCTCGAGGTCGGCAGCTCGACGCTCGCGGGCGCGATTCCGGGCGGCGTCTCCGTCGCCCGCGGCGCGAATCTCTCCGTTTCCGTCTCCGGGGGCGAAGAGGCGAATTTCAATTTCTCGACGACCGGAGAGGGCAACTTCGTCAAGACCGGCGAGGGCAAGCTGACGCTCGGCGACGACGTGAAATACACGGGAACGACGACGATCAGGGGCGGCACGCTCGAGCTCTCCCTGCGCAATCCCGAAACGACGATCGAGAACGACATCGCGACCACGCGTCTCGCGCAGGGCGATCTCTTCTTCGGCGCGGACGACGTCTCGCTGATTCTGAACCAGCCGACCGAAGTTTCCTGGACGGGCAATATTTCCGCGTATGATTCGGCGGCGTTCGTGCTTCATTCCGGAGTCTCCCTCACGAAGATCGGCGACGGCGCGCTCACGATCGTCGGCAACGTGGCTCTGGGTTCCGGCTCCGCCTTTGCGGTCGAAGACGGCTCTCTGACGATTTCGGGCGCGTTTTCTTCGGGAACCGCAAGCGCCACGACCGTGAGCGTCGCGAAGGGCGCGGCGCTTTCTCTCGGCGACGTGAGAGGCGGTTCGCTTCGCTTCCGCGGCGAAGGCTCGCTGACCTTCACGGGAACGGCGTCTTTCTCCGGCGCCTCGAACGACGTCTCCGAACCCGTTCCCGCGAACGGGCAGGGCTTGTCCTACGACGCGTTTTTCGGCGTCGTGACAATCGCGAACGGCGGCGGCGTGACGTTGTCGAACAGTTCCGCTTTCGCTTTCTCCCGCGCCGTGAACGTCAACGGGGCGCTCAGCGTCGCCGGCGGCGTTCAGACGTTCCGCGCGCTTTCCGGCTCCGGCTCCGTGACCGTCTCGGCCGGCGCGGGCATCGAGGTCGTGCGCGGCGGGGATCGCATTTCCGCGGATTATTCCTCCGGCACTTTCCTTTATAACGAAGACGCGCTGTTGGACGCGCCGCTGTTCAGCGGGCGGCTTTCGGGCGACGGAGCGCTCGTCGTCTCCGGCACGGGCGCGGCACGTTTCTCCCAAGTCCTTTCTAACGTCGCCGTGGAAGGCGGGCAGGTCGTGCTCGATTGGGCCGAGGGCACCGGATACAACAAGACGGTGACCGTGGACGGCTCGAAAAGGATTTTCGCCGACGCTTCCGGAAACAAGATTTACGGCATGACCGCCGCGGACGCTGCCGCGGTCAACGTCAGTTCCGGCGTCGCTTCCGCGAACGGTTATCTGCCGCGGACGGTCGTCACCGCGAGCGGCGCGGAAGTGAACATTTTCGGGAAGACCGTGAGCTCCGACGCGGACGGCAATCCCGTGTTCACCGACGACGACGGGAACGAACAGATCATCAGTTCGGTCAAGGACTGGTATCGCGGCGAAGGCGGAACGCTTTCCGCGAACTGGGCGGTTCTCAAAGACGGAGAATTCGTCGCGGAGTCCGATCTCGGTTCCGCGATCGTGTGGGATTCCGGGACGAACAGCTACGTGCTCGCCGCGGATTATTTCGCCGGCTACCGCTGGCTCGCCGAAGACGCGAACGGCAATCTCGTCGTCGCCGACGTTTCGGAAATCAAGGAGCTGACGAGCGAGGCGATCTTCCGCGTCGCGTCCGGCTCGGCTGCGCTCGACGCCGCGAATCTTTCCGTCACTGCCGGCGGTAAATTCGGCAAGGTCGGGGACGGCGAGCTCACCGTCGGCAAGGCCAGTTTCGACGACTGCGGCGGAATCACCGTCTATGAAGGCAAGCTGACGATCAGCGCCGACGGAACCGGGAACGGCTGGGTGGACGCGAAGAAGACGATAGCCGAGGGCGCGACGCTCTCGATGACGATCGGAAACGGAGAAGACCCCGACTTCACGACGGTCGTCGGAAGCGGCGTTTTCGAGCTTTCCGCAATTGCGGGAGCGAACGTCGCGATCGTCTCCTCGGACGAGCATCTTCCGACCTGGTCCGCGGACGGGAACTATTTCAACGGCGTAATCCGATTCCTGGACGACAACGGCGCATACGACGTGACGATTAAAAACGTGACGTTGGCGGCGATCGACACCGCGGCAGATGTCGGGCTCTCTCTGGAAGACGTCACTTTCGTTCAGACTCGCGATTCGGAAATCCGGGGGACGCTCGAGCTCAACGGCAACGTGACGGTGGAGGGGCTCTCTGCCTCGTCCGGTTACGTGCTTTCCTCCGATCATCGTCGTCTCGTCGTGAGCGATCTCACGAGCGCGGGACATTCTTTCTCGCTGAAGAACGTGGGATTCGGCTTCGGTTCCGAACAGAGCGGCATCAGTGTCGAAATCGACCGAAATTCCAAGGCGAACGCGTTCTACGTCACGCTCGCGACCGACAAGACGAACGCCCTTGTGCACGGGAGCACTCAGATCGCTCTGCCGTGGGACGAAGTCTGCTCGCTCAAGGAACTGAGCGTGGTCGTGAACGGCGGCAAGACCTTCACGCTCGACCGCACGAAGATCGTCTCGCTCGGGGCGCAGACGAGCGGTTCCGACGACGTTTTCGGAATCGACAAAAAAGTCTATGAAAAGCTGGCGGCGAATTCCGGGACGCTGAACATCGGCGTCGAGGAGGGCGTGCTGAAGCTGACGGGGCTCGTTTCGGCGGGAGACGGGACGTTCTTCGCGGCGAACGGTCTGAACGTCGATTTCGTCACGCTGCGTAAGGCGAATCCCGCGACGGCGGGAACGCTCGTCGTGAGCGACGAATCGTTCGCCTCGACCGCCGCGGCGGGGACGTCCCTCGTGTTCGGAGAAACGATTCGCGGCGGCGGGAACGTCGAATTTTCGGCGAATGGGCTGGTCATCACCGCGAAGCAGGAATACCTCGGCAAGACGACCGTTTCCGGCGACGTCGAATTTTCCGGTTCCGGGCGGCAGAGCAAGACGTCGGCGATGACGGTGACGGGAACGCTCCGGGGCGGCGCGGAACTGCTCGGCAGAAGCGTCGGCTACACTGTGCGTGCGGAACGCAACGCGGACGCCACGGGAGCGGCGGGTTCGACCACGCTGACGTTGACGCTCAGCGACGAACGGCTTTCCTCCGACCTGCGCTGCCAGGTGGCCGTCAGCTCCGGCGGCGTGCTCGACGCGTCGTCCTTCGCAGCACTGGGTTCGTTGCCCGAGGGCGTGACGATCGCGGCGGACGGCGTTTCGTTCGAGAACGGCCTTCTGACGCTGAAAGTGACGGACGCTGCGTTCGGCGGCGAGACCTACGAATTTTCCGTCCCCGTGGATGCGCGGGCGTTCCCGGCGGAAGTCGGCGGGCGCACGACCTCCACGGGCACGACGACCGTCGCGGGAACGTTCACGCTCGCGTCCGGCGGCTCGGTTCATCTCGACGCGACGGCGGGAGACCTCATTTCCGCAGGAACGGTCACCCTCTCGGTCGGCGTTCGGGACGACTACACCGACGGCGGTAAGCTCTTCGTCGAAAATCTGAATTCGTCCGTCCGCGGCAAGGCGCTGACGCTGGTCCGCGGGAACGTCGTTTCCGACAACGCCTCCGTGAACGGCAACGCCGCCGTCGTCGAAGCGCTTCGCGCGGCGAACAAATCGCTGATTTCCGCCGGCGAATCCCTGATGAAGCTGATGGTCTATACGGACGCGGCGACGGGCGAAATCCGCGCGAAGATGATCACGGACGACTTTGCCGGCGCGGCGAACTACTCCGAAGGCATTTCCGGCAGCTTCCTTTCCGCGCTTTCGACGATCGCGCGCGACGGTCTCGATCTCTCCAATCCGGGCGTTCTCGGCGTCATCAACGCGGAAACGCTCAGGGACGGTTCGGCAAAGGACCTGTTCTTCGCGCTCAACAGTCTGACTTCCGCGGACCTCGCGCAGGAAGTGGACAAGCTTTCGCCGAACTCCTACGCCTCTATGCTGGCGATGCCGGCGGCCGCGTTCAATTCGGACGTCGCGCGGATTCACGCGCGCCTCGATCAGCGGCGCTACGACGGCGCGAACCCGCTGCGCGAGACGGGCGAATACGAGTTCTTCGTCCTCGCGCAGAGCGACTTCGCCGAAAACGACACGGCGAAGGATGCGCCGATTTTCGACTACAATCTTTACGGCGTTTCCGCCGGGTTCGACTGGAAGCCGAATTTCGAAACCACGCTCGGCGTCGCGCTCGGTTATACCTACGGCAAGGCGAAAATGCACAACGGAGGCGGAAAGATCGACATGGACGACGTGCGCGTCACCGCGTTCTTCGGACGTCTCTTCGGGAACGTCTATCTCGACGGCGGCGTGCAGGCGGGCATGGGCTCGTTCGACGTCCGCCGCAACACGGTCGCGGGACCGGCGAAGGGCGACACGGATTCGCTCTTCGCGGGAGCGTTCGTCACGCTCGGCTCCATGTTCACGCTTTGGCAGGACAAGCGCGATGGAGAAGGGCTCTACTTCACGCCGAGCGTCGGGCTGAGCTACTTCCGCACGAGCATCGACGGTTTCCGCGAAAGCGGAACCGCCGGGCTGGACACGGACGACATGGACGGCGACAGCCTCCGCACGCGCGTCGCGCTCGGCCTGCAGTGGGTCGTGCCCGGAGACGAGTGGACGGTGCGCCTCGGCGTCGAGGCCGCCTACGCGCACGACTTCCTCGGCGACGAGATGGACGCGGACGCGCGCTTCGCGGCGGGCGGTCCGAAGTTCTCCACGACCGGCAAGGCGCTCCCGAAGGACGTCTTCTCGCTCGGACCGACGCTCGACGTGCAGATTTCCGACCGCGACAGTCTCTGGTTCGGCTACGGGCTGGAAATCGACACGGATTCCGGAATCTCGCAGGGTGTGAACGTCGGCTATCGCCATCGTTTCTGATTCCGGCCACTTGACAGAGAGAGTATCAAACATCAACCACAAGTCTGTTTTCCAACATGAATTTTTCAAAACGCACATTGATTTCCGCCGCGCTCTTCCTCGGCGCGGTTTCGGGAGCTTCCGCCGCGAATCTCGTCGTGACGCCGAATGATGCCGGCACCTATGTGATCAATCTGAACGGCGAGACGACGACGTTGAGCGGCGCGCTACTTTCCGAGAACGGCTCCATCGCCGAACAGTGGGCGACGAACGCCGAATGGCTCGCCGGAAAGAAGCTCTCCGGGCTCGACGAGGCCACGCTCGTAATCACCGGCGGAGGAAGCCTCACCTACACGGGCGGCGTCGGTGTCGGCTCCGGCTACTATACGGAAACGTACTCCATGACGCGCGGCGACACGAACATCGACGTCGGCTCCGCCAACTGGAACGCCTGGGCTGGTATGGACAGTTTCTGGTCCGCAGGGAACTTCACGGGCGGAATCGAGGTCGGAGAAGGGACGAGGCTGACGCTGCAGGGGCAGATCTCCCAATACGTCGCGTTTTGGTATCCGACCGTGCCGTCCGCTCAGAATTCGTCCACAAAGGCGTTCAGCGGCTACGCGGGCGTCTCTTCCGTCTCACTGGCCTCCGGCGCGACGCTGTCATTTGAAGGCTCGAATCTGAACATGGCGACCACGCGACCGAATCTCGGTCAGATGGATCCGACTTCCGGCTACAATCCTTCGTTCGCGCTCGCGCTGAATTTCGTGAACAACCTGAAGGCCGTGTCCGACTCCTATCTTGAAATCGGCACGGACGAGGCCTCCGCGAACCGCATCGTGCTCAACGCCGAGGAAGGCTTCGAGTCCACGGTCGGGCGCCTCGTCGGGAACGGCCGCCTCTACACCACGGGCAAGGGAACGATTTCGTTCATCGGCAAGTCCGAGCTGAATCCCGGCAGCAACGTGAACGCGGACGGGAGCCGCGACGTCACCGGGAACACGTGGATCGCGGGCAACCGTCTCGCGGACATCGCGCTCGGCACCGCGGTCGTGAACGTCGGCAGCAGCGACGGAGGAACGACGGTCGTGGACAACGTCTTCGAAAACGCGACCTCCGTCACTCTTCTCAGCAACGGCAGATCCAACGCGACGACCACCGGCACCGCGAGCAACGGGAACGTCGTGAACGGCGCCGCGGACTACCTCGGCGAAATCGCCGACGAGGTCGTCGTGAACGTGTACGGACGTCAGCAGTTCAACAACTTCCAGTCGCTCTACGCGGAGCGTTCAAACCTGCTGAGCGATCCGGACATCGACCACTCGATTCCCAAGACTCAGGAGCCGCTGAAGTTCTCCTGGTACGAAGAGAGCGTCGGTGCGATGGTTTATAACACCGGCGTTGGAACCAAGATCGTTCTCTCCGAGAACTCCGTGCTGACGCTGACGAACGACGTCGGCCGCGACGGATACTATTCGGGGGATTTCGACATGACCGCCGGCGGCATGATCGTCAAGCGGGGCGGCGGGCGTCTGCGCACTTCGGCGGAAGGCATCACGAATCTGCGCATCGAGGAGGGCGAGTGGATCGCGAGCAGCGCGGCCGTTTCCGGCGACGTGACGCTCGCGGGAACGGGTTCGCTCTCCGTCGTCGTCGCCAACACGTCTTCGACGAATTTCGTCGTGAAGGCGTTGGATTCCACTTCGACCTTGCGGTTTATCCGCAATTATTATCTCGAAAACGACTTGGAGGACACGGAGGATCCGGATAATTCCGAGTATCGAAAGGATTCCCGAATCACCACTTACACGCAGAACGTGATTCACGTTCAGAAACAGCAGACGCTGTTCTACGGCGCCGTTTCCGTCGAAGAGGGCATTACGCTCGCGCTCGGGGGCGAGGGCTTCAGCGAAAGCGTGTTCTCCAACGCGTCCGAAATCGCGCTGAAAGGTTCGGGCGCGAGCGAGGACGCGGGGCAGTGGCAGAATTCGACGCTCGACATCGTCTCCGGGTATCAGCATGTCCGCAATCTCAGCGGGGACGCGAGCCGGTCCGCCGTCGTGGTGCGTGACGGCGCCTCGCTCGTGCTGATGAACACGAACACTGAAAAGGTCTATTCCGGCGGCATTTCCGGAAACGGCAATCTGATCAAGTTCGGAGCAAATACCCAGAGAATCTCGAGCGACAGCAACGGCGAACTCCGCGGCTCCGTCTTCGTGCTTTCCGGCGGCGTGACGCTCGTGCAGACGCCGACGAGTTCGGGACCGGCGGCGTTGGCGATGAAGGGCACGTCCGCCACGTTCAGCGGAACCTCGGCGGTCGGCGCGCTCGTCGGAGAGAAGGACGCCCGAATTTCTTTCTCGGGCGACCTGACCGTCGGGAACACGCGTCGTCCCACGGGAAAGAGCGACGGTTCCTACATCGCGACTTCGAATTATGACGGCTACGCCAATTATTTTTCCTCCGCGTCGGCTCAGGAAAAACTGACCTGGCTGAGCGAAAACGTCGCCGAAGCCCGCACTTTCCAGACGGGAACGGGTTCCGGAATCGTGACGGATCGCGTCACGCTCGACGACACGACCGCGTATCTGAAAAATCCCGCCGAGCTTATTTCCAAGCGCGGTTCGACGGCGCGGGACGGAGCGTTTTCCAAACTTTACGCGACGACCACCGCCGACGTGTTCGCCGCGATGAAGAACGCCGATTATGACGGAGTCTTCGGCGCCGCCGCGAGCGTCGCTTCATGGCTTCGCGCGGAGTTCACGCCCGGGAACGTCGAAGCGTTTCTCGCGACGAATCCCGAAAGCATGTCGGACGAGATGTGCACCCGTCTGAAGGAGCTCGCCGCGCGCGTTTCCGGAAGCGTTCAGGGCGCTTCGTATTATCTCGATACCGCCGGCAATCTCAACGTGACGGGCTGGAATCAGATCGTCGCGGCGGGAGGGCTCGAATTCCTGAAATATCAGCATGCGGGCGCCGCCGTCTGGAACAACATGGAGGACGAGACGCTGTATTCGTTCATTTCCTGCTACGTGCCCGACTATCAGTTCCAGCTCACGGAGTCTAACGCCCTGCAGATCAGCCGCGACTACGGCGTGAACCGGAACTCGTGGTTCACCGGCACGACCGCGAACTACGACGCGTTCGCGGAGTCTTTCGGCATCGCTTCGGACGTAGCCGAGAGCAAGGAGTTCAGAGGTTCTCTCTCGGGAACGGGCAATCTGATCAAGTCCGGCGCGGAAACGCTTTATCTGACCGGGAAAAACGCTTACTCGGGAACCACCGTCGTCAAACAGGGCGAACTCTTCGTGAATTGGGATTCGATTCAGAACACCGCCGGCGTTTCCGTCGAAAGCGGCGCGCTGCTGACGATCCGTGCGACGGAGGCCGACGTCGTCGGGCAGGACGACGCCGGGAACGATATTCTGCTCGGGACGAACTACGGCGACTTCTTCTCCGGATCGCGCGCACAGGCGGCGCGGCTGAGCGGCGGGGGCGTCGTGCTCAAGCTCGGCGACGGGCGAGTCGATCTCGGGAACGCGATTTTCGACGTCGCCGAAGGCGGCGAGGATTTCACGGGAACGATTATTGTCGGCGACGGCGCGTTGCGCGCGACGGTGGACGCCGCATCGCGTTCCGCCGGAGGGAAAAATCCGTCGTTCGATCTGATTTTCTCCGATGACGCGGCGACCGACGCCGCGGTCGACAATTCCGCGCCGACCTTCGAGCTCGCTTTCGCCAAGACCGATGACCTCGGCGTCTTCGGGACGGAGGTTTCCGAACTGAGCTTCAAGGGAAAAATCGACGGAAGCAAGAACACCGCGGCGATCGGCACTTTCGTGCTCGACGCGGGCGTGACGCGCCGCATCGTCAGCGAGACGGAGACGGCGGTCGTCGGCAACAACGTGCTGCGCGTGAAGGCCGAGAACTTTTTCGTGAACACGGCGCGCGTGAAAAGCGGCACGCTGAAGATCGACATGTCCGACGCGGCCGTCAATCAGAGCACGTACGATGTTTCCTTGTTCCAGAAGGTCGCGATCGGCACGGGAGCGGAACTGTTCTTCGACCTCGGGAACGTCGCGGACGGAGTCACACTCGCCGACTGCGAAATCGTCGGCGAGCCCGCCGTCGGTGCGGCATCCGCGGGAACGGTCGTCGTCGCCTCTCTTGAGCAGAACGTGAACGACGCCTATCTGCAGAAGACTCTGACGTTCGCCGAGGGCGTGAAATTCTCCTCCGTGAGCGCGCTGGAGGTGGTCGGCGGCGCGACTGCGGACTTCGCGAACGCGACGGCGCCGATCGATGACGACATCGTGCTCGAATCCCTCAGCACGGAGGCGCAGACGACGCTGACCATCGGAGAGAACCGCAAGCTCGAACTCAAAGGAGACGGCGTCATCGCGGGGAAGCTTAAAGGCGAGGGCACGCTTTCTTTCAGCGGGGAGACGCTGACGATCGGTTCGCTCGAGACCGGCGCGGAGCAGAACGCGTTCGGCGGGACGATCGATATCGAACAAGGGACGATTGAATTCGTCGCGGGCGCGGGAACGGAATTTCTCTACACGGGCGTGAACATCAAGAGCGAAACGATTTCCGACAAGACGCTCGTCAAGAGCGGCGCGGGAACGGTCAAGCTCCTGCGCGAGGGCGGCGCCGACAACAAAATCGCGGTCGAAGGATCGTTCGCGATCGACGTGCAGGCGGGCGAACTCGCGATCAGCGGAAATATGTTCGAGCCGGAGGCCGATCTGCCTTCGTCCGTGAAGGTCTCCACCGGCGCGACGTTCCGCCTTTGCGAAGAGTTCACGAACGGATTCGATCTCGCCGAACTCGGACTTGAAGGGGCGGGAACGTTCGCGATCGATTCGGGCAGCGTCTTGGAAGTGACGGTTTCGTCGTTCGACACGAGCAAGTTCTCCGGCATCGTGGAAATCACGAACGCGAATACGACCGTTTCGCTCGGCGAGAACGTCACGGAATTCGCGGCCTTCTCCGGCGCGGGAACGCTCAAGGTGGAGGCTTCGGATTTCACGGTGCGCGTCAATTCCAACGCCGACGGCGGCGAGAGCTTCACGGGAATCATCAGAGGCGATAATCTTCAGTCGCTGACGGTCGTCGGCGAGGGCTCGCTGGTGTTCTCGAATCCGACTTCCATTCCCGTGGACACGATCAACGTCGGCTCGGAGACGGAGTCCGGCGGCGTCGGCGTTGCGCAAAATTGGACGGGAACGCTTTCCGTGGTCGGTTCGACCGCGCGCGTGCTCATTTCCGGAGACGGTAATTTCGCGGGCGAGACTGTCGTGGGCGACGGCGTGACGAATCTGACGCTCGCCGCCGACGGAACGCTCACTCTCGGCGAAAACGCGGTGGCCGAAAAGTTCCAGCTGAAGAGCGAAGCGGGATCGGGCGAGCTTATGGAGCTTGACGGCTCCGTGAAGGTGACGCTCGCGAACATCGCGGGAACGACGCTCACGCTCAAGAACCTCTCGGCGCTCGGTTCGGAAAACTTCAGCCTGAAGACCAACGCGGGCGGAATCGTTTTCGACGGCTCGCCGTCGTCTTCGTCTTTCGCGCTTCGGAATTCCGCGAACAGCGCCGCTCCGGTCGTCTGGGCCGGGGACATCTCCGGAGACGGCGGCGTCTCCGTGAGCAACGCGAACATCGCTTTCGCTTCACCCGTGCTGAGCTACACGGGCGCGACGACCGTGTCTTCCGGCTCGACGTTGACCTATGCTTCGTCGGGAACGGTTTCTATGTCGTCGAAGCTCGAGGTCGCGTCCGGCGGCACGGTTGCCGGAGGGGTTTCTCTCCGGGGCGAAAACGCATCCGTCGAATTCGGGAACAATTCGACCTTCGTGTTCACGGGCGACGCGATCGAGTTCACGGGAACGGCGAAGGTGGTCGGCAGTCGGATGAACGTCGAGCTCTCGGAGGGTTCGCTCTCCGTGCGCGGCGTTCCCGTGGCTCTGTTCCGTTACGTCGGCGACGCGGATTCGGTCTACGGGAAAAATCAGATCACGCTCGACAAGCTGGTCTTCAGCGGAAGTGAAGACGGGGTGCTTTTCTACAAGGACGAGGGGCACGACGTGGCGTCGTCCGGCTCGACGACCATTTACGTCGCTACGGACGATTTGAGAAAGGTCGGAGTGCCGTTCCACAAGGGGCTTTCCTCGAAGTTCATTTCGATGCTGAGCGAAATCGCGACGCCGACCGCGACCGGAGAGCTGGACGCCGGCCTTACGTCTTCCCAAAAGGCTCTCGCCGAGGCGATCATCAAGACGCCGGACGGTTCGCTCTCCGCGACGCTGAACAATCTCTCCCCGCTGGGCTACGCCGCGGCGCCGGCGATGCTGCAGAGCGGATTCCTCAGCGACGTTTCCGCGATTTCCGCGCGCATCGAGCAGCGGCGCTACGACAATTATTCCTCCTTCGTCTGGGAGACGCGCAACGACTGGGAGTTCTTCGTGCAGGGGCAGGGCGCGATGGCCGAATCCGATTCGGACACGGACACGCGCACGTTCGACTTCAACACCTACGGCGCGATCGCCGGGGCGGACGTCAAGATGAGCGCCTCGAGCGTCGCGGGCTTCGCGGTCGCGTATGACTTCGGCAAGGCCGATCTCCACGACGGCGGCGGAGACGTCGAATCGCACGACGTCCGCGCGACGGCGTTCTTCGGCAAGCTCTTCGCGGACCGCTTCTATCTCGACACGGGCGTGCAGGCCGGATTCGCGACCTTCGACGTGAAGCGCGACACGCTGCTCGGCTCCGCCGACGGAGACGTGACGGGCTGGCACGCGGGCGCGTTCGCGAACGTCGGAATGCTGATCCCGCTGTGGCTCAGCGAGGACGAGAAGACGAGCGTCAACCTCATGCCCTTCGTCGGGCTGGCGTATTCCCACTTCGGAATCGGCTCGTTCGACGAAAGCGGCGCGGCGACCGCGCTGGACACGGATTCGTTCGACGCGGACAGCCTGCGCGCGAGCGTCGGCGCCTCCTTGGCGATTTCGTTCCCGTGGCTCGGACTGAACACCCGCGTCAATCTCGATTTCGCCTACACGCGCGAACTGCTCGATTCCGAGACGGACATCGACTACGCGATGCCGGGCATTTCCGGCTCGGAGAAATTCTCGGTGAGCGCTCCGACGTTCGCGGAGGATACGTTCTCGTTCGGGCCGCGGATCAGCGTCGATCTCGACCGCAATTCGAGCGTCTACGCGGGATACCGCTTCGAGATGTCCACGGATTCCGACGTTTCCCACTCGGTGAACGTCGGCTACCGCAAGCGCTTCTGATCCGCGTTTTCGGCGAATCAAAAATCAGAAACCGGGAAAAGGGACATTCCTTTTTCCCGGTTTCCGTTTCTTTTCGTTCTCGCCGTTCCCGCGCGCCGGAAACGGTCCGCGCGCATTTTTTTCTTGCGGCGTTCCCGCGGAATCATTTCCATTTCTGCCCAAAATGTCCGACACCACTCACAGCAGAGAGCTTATCGTTCAGAACAGGATGGGGATTCACGCCCGTCCGGCGGCGATGATCGTCCGCATCGCGAACAAGTTTCCCTCCGTCAACCTCGACGTCGTCAAGGACGACGAGCAGGTGAACGGCAAGAGCATCATGGGGCTGATGATGTTGGCCGCCGGATGCGGATCCAAGCTCAATTTCGTCGCCACGGGCGCGTCCGCGGACGCCGAACGCATGCTCGACGATCTGCAGGCGCTTTTCGAGCGCCGTTTCGACGAAGAGAACAACGGCTGAGGCCGCGGATAAAAAAAAGACGAGGGCGTCCGGGCCGGCGCCTCAAGGTCCTCGGCCGCGGGAAAAAACTCGGCGGGAACGTCCCGCCGCCCCTCGCTCAGCGCCCGAAGATTTCCGGGCGCAGGAGAAGCGCCTTCGCGAGCGCGGTCAGCATCAGCGCGTGCTTCATTTCGCCCCGGCGGGCGATTTCGAGAACTTCCTCGGGCTCGGCGAGCTTCATTTCGATTTCCTCGTTCGCGTCGAAATGCGTTTCCGCCGTGCGGGCGCAGTTCTCCATGAGCACGAAGTGGCAGCGGTTGGAAAAAATCGCGGGATTCGAGGCCGCGCTCCCCAGCGGGAACGCCGTTCCCGTGTAGCCCGTTTCCTCTTCGAGCTCGCGCGCGGCGGCGCGGATCGGGTCCTCTCCGGAATCGATGACGCCGCCGGGAAATTCCCACGAGAGGTCGCGTATCCCGAAGCGGAACTGGTTGACGAGGATGATTTTCCCCTCCCGCGTCACGGGAATGACGGTCGCCCAGTCGGGCGCGTGCGCGACGTAAAAATCGCCCGCGCGGCCGTCGGTCGGATGTTCGAAGCGTTCCTTGAACACGTCGAACACGACGCAGCGCGCGTGGAGGGTTTCCTGCGTGAGGTTCCAGGGAGAAGGGCGGGGCATGGCGGTGAGGTTTTCGGGATTGAAAAAGGCGTCGGGGAAAAAAGAAGCGCCCGCCGGAAAAGCGGGCGCGTTCCTGCGCGGGGCGGGATTATTTCTTTTCGGGAACGTTCAGTTTCTGCCCGATCTGAAGTTTCTTCGGATCGAGGCCGGGATTGGCGTCCATGAGCGCCTTGGTGGAAACGCCGAGTTCCTTGGCGATCTTGGCGGGATAGTCGCCCTGCTTGACGGTGTATTTGCCTCCGGCGGCCGCGGCCGTTCCCGTCGCGGGAGCGGCGGGACGCGCGTCGTTTCCGCCGGCGGGAGTCGCCGCGACGGGAGCGCCGCGGCGTCCCTGCTCGAGCTGGGCGAGGCGGGCGGTGAGCTCGTTGGTGCGCGTGATGACCATGCGCTGGCTGTCGGCGATGTCCTTGTAGCCGGCCTTGACCTTGGCTTCAAATTCGGCGAAATCCGTCTTGAGCGCGGAAAAATCCTCGTTGCCGGAACCCACGCTGCGGGCGTCCGCCGCGGCCTGCTTCGCGGCTTCGGCCGCTTCGGCGACTTCCTTCTGCATGTTGCCTTTCAGGCGCTCCAGATTGCTCTTCGTGTTGAAGGCGAAAACGAAGGAAAGCCCGCCGAGAACGAACGCCGCGATCGCGAGAATGAGGGGAATCTTGGATTCCGTGTTGACCGGCTCGATGCCGCCGTCGATTGAAGAATTTTCCATAGGATTTTTTTGCTTTCTGAAAAAATTGATTGTGAAACAGTAATGGAATATTGTGTTGACAAGAAGAGCAATAAAAAACGATGCTCTGTGAGTAACTCGGCGGGCGTTAGCGCAGTCTGGCCAGCGCATCTGCTTTGGGAGCAGAGGGTCGGGGGTTCGAATCCCTCACGCCCGACCAGAAAGAGGCGACGAGGGCAGAGGAGTCGGGAGCGTTCCCGCGCGCGGCGACGGCTCGCGAGGGGAGAAATGAAGTTTTCCGCCAATGTGAATAACTATTTGTTCCCGTCCCTTTTTCGAAAGATTATAAACTTCTCTCCATGGAAATCATCAAGAGAGACGGAACGCGGGAACGCTATGAGGCGGTAAAAATCGAGCGCGTGATTCGCGCGGCATTCGACAGCATCGGCACGGAGTGCGCGGCGGAGGACCTGGCGGCGATGGTCGCGCGGATCGAATCGCTGCTGGCGACGCTTTCCGAAGCGAGCGGCACGGCGAAGGTCGAGCAGATTCAGGACATCGTCGAAATCGAGATGATGAAGAGCGGATTTTTCCGCGAGGCGCGCCGCTTCATTCTCTATCGCGAGGAGCGCGCGAAGGACCGCGCCGTGCTCGAGGAGCTGCGCGACGCCGTCGGCCTGCCCGGCATCGGCCGCCTGCTGAAGCGCATCCGCAAGGATTTCCCGAAGCCCGAATGTTCGCTCGAGCACCTGCTCGCGAAGTTCCGCGCGTTTCACAAGGCGGGCATGTCGCCCGAGGACGCGCTCCGGAGCCTCATTCGCGGCGCGGTCGAGTGCATTTCCGCGAACGCGTCCGAGTGGGAGTTCATCGCCGGCCGCCTGCTGAACTTCCGCAACGACATGCAGATCGCGGATCTGATGAGTTCTCTCAAGATTTCCACGTTCCATGAAAAAATCCGCTACATGGAGGCGGAAGGGCTTTACGGAAAATACATTCTCGAAAACTACACCGCGGAGGACGTCGCCGAACTCGAAGCCTACCTCCGTCCCGAACGCACGAATCTCTTCACCTACAGCGGGCTCGATCTCGTGCTGAAGCGCTACGCGATTTCGGACACGCGCCGCCGTCCCGTCGAGACTCCGCAGGAAATGTTCATGGGCATCGCGATGCATCTCGGCATTCCCGAAAAGCGGGAAAACCGCCTCCGCGTCGTCAAGAACATCTACGACATGCTCAGCCGGCTGCAGGTCACGATGGCGACGCCGACGATGTCCAACGCGCGCAAGCCGTATTTCCAGCTGTCGAGCTGCTTCATCGACACCGTTCCCGACTCGCTCGAAGGCATTTACCGGAGCATACGCAACTTTTCGCAGGTGTCGAAGTTCGGCGGCGGCATGGGCCTTTACTTCGGCAAAGTCCGTTCCAACGGGAGCGACATCCGCGGCTTCAAGGGCGCCGCGGGCGGCGTGATCCGCTGGATCAAGCTCGCGAACGACACCGCCGTCGCCGTCGACCAGCTCGGCGTGCGCTCGGGAGCCGTCGCCGTCTATCTCGACGTCTGGCACAAGGACATTCTCGACTTTCTCCAGCTCCGCACGAACAACGGCGACGACCGCATGAAGGCGCACGACGTGTTCCCGGCGGTCTGCTATCCCGACCTTTTCTGGAAAATGGTGCGCGAGGACATTTCGCAGAAGTGGTATCTGATGTGCCCGCACGAAATCCTCACCATCAAGGGCTACGCGCTCGAGGATTCCTACGGCGAGGAATGGGAAAAGCGCTACTGGGACTGCGTGAACGACACCCGTATCCACAAGACGGAAATCGCGCTCAAGGACCTCGTGCGCCTCATTCTGAAATCCGCCGTCGAGACGGGAACGCCCTTCACCTTCAACCGCGACATCGTCAACCGCGCCAATCCGAACCGCCACCGCGGAATCATCTACTGCTCGAACCTCTGCACCGAAATCGCGCAGAACATGAGCGCGATCGAGAGCGTCTCGAGCACGATCGAGACGGAGGACGGCGACACCATCGTCGTCGAAAAGACGCGGCCCGGCGAATTCGTCGTCTGCAATCTCGCTTCGCTCGTGCTCGGGCGGCTCAATTTCCGCAACGACGAGGAGCTGCGCCTCGTCGTGTCCACGCTCGTGCGCACGCTCGACAACGTCATCGACCTCAACTACTACCCGCTTCCCTACGCGAAGATCACGAATCAGCGCTATCGGCCCATCGGTCTGGGCACGAGCGGCTATCACCATCTGCTCGCGCGCGAAGGCATCGCCTGGGAAGACGAGAAGCACCTCGCGTTCATGGACGAGGTCTTCGAGAAGATCAATTATTTCGCGATCGAGGCGAGCTGCGCCCTCGCCGCCGAAAAGGGCCGCTACGGGTTCTTCGAGGGCTCCGACTGGGAGACGGGCGAATACTTCCGTTCCCGCGGCTACGAGTCCGAAAAATGGCGCGCGCTCGCGGAAAAGGTCCGCGCCGTCGGCATGCGCAACGGCTACCTGATGGCCGTCGCGCCGACGAGCTCGACCTCGATCATCGCGGGAACGACCGCCGGCACCGATCCCGTGATGAACCGCTTCTTCCTCGAGGAGAAGAAGGGCTCGACCATCGCGCGCGTCGCGCCGGAGCTTTCTCCCGCGACGTGGTGGCTCTACAAGAGCGCGCACACGATCGACCAGGAATGGAGCGTGCGCGCGGCGGGCGTCCGCCAGCGGCACATCGACCAGTCCCAGTCCGTCAATTTGTACATAACGAACGAATACACGTTCCGCCAGGTGCTCTCGCTCTATCTGCGCGCGTGGGAATGCGGAGTGAAGACGATTTATTACGTCCGCTCGAAGTCCCTCGAAGTCGAGGAGTGCGAATCCTGCGCCTCCTGAACGGAAGACGGAAAGGAAAAACGGCCATGATGAACATGAGAAAGAAACTCGTTCCCGCGCTGCTCGCCGGCGCGCTGATCGCGCTGGGTTCCGTCGCGTCCTTCGCCGCGACGAAGATCGCCTGCATCGGCGATTCCATCACGTTCGGCTATCTGATTCCGCAGCGCGAAGCGAACAATTACCCGAAATTTCTCGGCGAGCTGCTCGGCGGGGAATTCGAGGTGCGCAACTTCGGCAACCCCGGAAAGACCTGCGGCGACTATCCGGGCGAGAAGGCGCGCCGACGCTGGCTCGGCGACCAGCCTGAGCACAAGGACGCCGTCGAGTGGCAGGCGGACGCCTACATCTGCAATCTCGGCATCAACGACACCGGGCGCTGGTGGGACGAAAAGCTCTTCGTCGAGGGCTACGAGACGCTCGTCGCCGCGTGGGTCGGCGGGCGCAGAAACGTCGCGCTGATGATGTGGACGAAGCTCGCTCCGGACTTCCGCGGTCCCGAGGGCAAGGCCGCGTTCCCGGGCAACGTCTTCCGCCCCGAATTTTCGTTTCCGAAGGCGGACAACGGCACGTCGCTGAAACGCCCGACGGCGGAAAAACTTCTCGCCAAGGTCGCGAAAAAATTCAAGGCGCGTCCGATGGACGCCTATTCGCCGCTCGCCGCGCATCCCGAACTTTATCTTCCGGACGGGCTGCACCCGAACGCCGCCGGCGCCAGGCGCATCGCCGAGTTCACGTTCGCGGAGCTCGTCCGCGCGAACTTCCCGAAAATCAGAATTCCGCAGGGCAAGCCGAAATGCGTTCCCGCGAAGGACGGAAAGAGCGTCGCGCTGAAGAACGGCGGGAACGTCGCGATTCTCCTCGACGGCGCGAAGCTCGTCGGCGCCGGGAACGCGGAGTTCGTCTTCGAGAACGCGACGGTCATTCCGCCGCTCGGTGAAGTTGTCGTCGCGCTCGGCGGAGAGAAGGATCAGACGGACCCCGTCCTTCCGCTCGTTTCCGCGAAACTGACGCGCGCAGCCGGCGTGAAGTTCGTTCCCGCGAACAGAAACTGAAAGCCCGATCGGCGCCTCCGGCGTCCGAGGGGCGAAGACTTGAAGGTTTTCGGAAAAACTTTGAAAATCTCAAAACGAACGGCATGAAAAAATCGCCGGAGAGCATCCGTCTGCGCGGCGTGCGGCAGAACAATCTGAAGGGCATCGACGTGGACGTTCCCGTCGGGAAGCTCGTCGTCGTCACGGGGCTGAGCGGCGCGGGAAAGTCTTCGCTCGTGTTCGAGACGCTCCACGCCGAGGGCCAGCGGCGCTACGTCGAGACGTTCTCGCCCTACACGCGGCAGTTTCTCGAACTGCTCCCGGAGGCGGACGTCGATTCCGTCGGGAACGTGTGTCCGTCCGTCGCGATACGCCAGGGCAATTCCGTCAAGACCTCGCGTTCGACCGTCGGCACGATGACGGAGCTCTGCGACTGGATGAAGGTCTGGTTCTCGCATCGCGCCGAGCTGTTTGATCCCGCGACGGGAGCGCCGCTGCGCGCGTGGTCGCCCGCGACGATCTGGAGCGACGCCGAGAAGCGCTTCGCGGGCGCGCCGGTCGTCGTCGCGTTTCCGCTCGAACGCCCGGAGAAGATCGCCTGGGAAAAAATCGTTCCCGAATACGTCGCGCGCGGCTTCACGAAAGGGCTTTTCGCGGGCGGGCTTTTCGAGCTCGAGGATTTCGCCTCCGCCGTTCCCGCGGACGCGGGAAAAATTTTCGTCGTCGCGGACCGCATGCGCGTCGCGCCCGAGGAGCGTTCCCGCTTCGTCG
>JBJEVP010000192.1:0-2012 GCA_051884475.1 Candidatus Spyradosoma sp. | reverse complement strand
AAAAGCCCGGTTTTGTCGCTGACGGACAGAAGCGCGATTTTCTGCATAGTGCCGACGAGTAAAAACCTTTTCCCCCGGGAACGCAAAGGAAAGTTTAGGAACGCGGACGCGCCGCGCGGGAACGCTTCCCGTGCGGCGCGGTCTTCGCGATTTCCTTTTCGCGCGAGATTTCTCAGAACACCGCCTGGAGCTGGAGGCGCACCGAGTTGGCGTCCTCGTCCTTGGCGCCGCCGTCGAACTTCGTGTACTCGTAGCCCGCGGAGACCTTGATGTTCTTGTTCGCGTAGAAGTTCGCGCCGACGTAAACGCCGAACGCGGAATCGTGGTCGCCCGTTCCCGCCGGAGTGTTCTTCAGCATGCTCGGGTTGAGATTCTTGTTGTCGCCGACATCGACGTAGGAGAGACGCACGACCGGTTCAAGATCGTTTTCGAAGCGGTAGGCGGCGGTGGCGTTCACGCCCCAGGCGGCGTCCTTCACGCCCGCGTCCTCGTCGCCGTCGGCGTAGATGCCGTCGAGAATTCCCGTGAATCCGTCGATCGTCACCTTGGCGTAGGGCTCGACGCCCCAGACGGCGCCGTGCGGAGCCTTCGTCGCGACGTAATCACCGGCCGCGTCCTTGTTGTCGTTGCCCGGATTGTAGATGCCGTTCACGCCGATTTCGGCCTCGAGCCCGTCGGAGCTCTTGAACGTGTAGGCGAGCGTTCCCGCGAAGGCGACGCCGTCGTTTTCGTCTCCGAAAAAGTCTTCCTTGTACTGGTTGGTGACGGCGACCGTGTATTTGAGACCGTCGAACTTGCCGTCCCACCAGACGCCGCCGTGACGGCCGGAGAGCTGCTTGACGCCCGCCATGTTCGCGAAATAGACGGAAGCGATGGACTGCTCGATGCAGAGCGCCGTCTTGGAGGACGTGTATTCTTCCATGATGAAGGCGGTCTTCTGATAACCGGCGGTCAGCTTGCCGAGATCGTTCTTGTAGGAAATGACGGCCTTGTCCACGAACGCGTTGTTGAGCTTGTCGTTCTTGTTGTTGCTGTCGATTTCGAAGCCGACTTCGGCGGACCAATTTTCGTCGATCGCGCCCTTGGCGGAAATCGCCGCGCGGCGGATCGCGAAACCGGAGTTGGCGTCGCCGGCGTTGTTCTTGGAGTCCGCGTAGATGTACTGAGCCTGCGCGTATCCGGAAACCGTGATTTTCGCCTTCTTGGCGTCGAAGGTAACGCCGGCCGCTTCCTTCTTGGAGCCGAGAGTCGAGGAAGCGTTGGCGTCCTGAGCGTTAAGCGCGAAAGGCGCGAGGAGCGCCGCCGCGGTGATGAGTGTGATTTTTTCGATTTTCATGATCTGATTTTCGATTGAAAGTCCGCACAGTCTAATCGCCCGGGATTAGGAATTTATGCGGCGAAAATTAGATTTCAGTTAAAAATCGAAAAGGGAGGAAGGAATGAGAAAGGACAAAGAGAAACGAAGGGTGAAGGCACGGCGGCCCGCCGTTCAAGGTTCACCGCGCGCGGCGGCCGGAGCGCCAGCTCAGCGCGCGATGATGCACGGCGCGCAGGGCGCCGTCGCGTTCCCGAACGTAGACTTCGACGACGTCGAGCCGCGTCGGCGGGCGTTCCCGCAGTTCGCGCAGGAACTCGTCGGCGGCGCGGCGCAGGGCGCGCTTCTTCCGCGCGTCCACGGCGAAGACCGCGCCGTGCGCGTCGTTCTCCGAACGCGTCTTCACTTCGACGAACACGAGCGTTCCCGCGTCGAGCGCGACGATGTCGATTTCGTCGCGGCCGGCGCGGTAGTTGCGGCGCAGAATCTTCATTCCGCATTCCTTTTTCAGAAAATCGGCGGCGAATTTTTCTCCCGCGTCTCCGCGTTCCCGACGCCAGGTCTTTTTCACCGTCGCGCCCTGCCCGCCCCGAAGGAAAATCGCGGCGAAAAGCTTTTTCAGAAAATTCATCCGCGCGTCTCCGGAATGGCGCGTTCGAGCGCGAAGGCGCGCGAGCCCTTGATCATCGCGTTCCCG
>JBJEVP010000191.1:0-7772 GCA_051884475.1 Candidatus Spyradosoma sp. | reverse complement strand
CGCCGAGCGGGAACGGGTGCTGATATTTGAAGGGAGGGATATTTGCCATAAGTGGAGGAAAGTTTAGAGATTAGGGCGTAAAGATTAAAGAAAGTTTTTCGGCGCGAGTTCGCGCCGCGTGCGCAATCGCGGATGAAGCGCCGGACGTTTTTGCCGCCGGCAAAAACCGGGCGAGCATTCGGAATTCGCAATCCGCGATTCGAAATTAAAAAAATCCTGTCTTCTCCGCCTCGTTTTTTCTTTTTGCGTTCGGGGCGCAGTCAAGGCATAGTCTTCCCTCAAATTTTTTCTTTTATGCAATACACAGATATGAACAACGTGATCATTCTCGCACAGGCGGCGGTCGAAGCCGCTCCCGAAGCGAACGCCGCTCCCGCGGCTCAGGCGACGACGGAAGTTCCCGCCGGCGACGTTCCCGCGCAGCCGCAGGGCGCGCTCGGCGGCGGCCTCAGCTCGCTGCTGATCTGGGTGCTCCTCTTCGCGGGGCTCTGGTTCCTGCTCTTCATGCCGCAGCGCAAGCGCCAGAAGGCTCTGCAGAAACTTCAGAACGAGCTGAAGTCGGGCGACTCCGTCTACACGACTAGCGGCATCGTCGGCAAGATCGTTTCGCTCGACGAAACGACGGTGACGCTGCAGGTCTCCGAAGGCACGCGCATTCCGTTCCTGCGCAACGCGGTCGTCGGGCTCGTCGGCGCCGACAAGAAATGACGCTCCGCCGCCGGGAACGCGGAACGCTCCGCGTCTCCCCGGCGCGCTTTTTTCGCTCCTGACGGCGTTCCCGCGCCGTCGGGATTTCGGTTTTTTTGAAATCAACAGTAAGACTTTATGACGAAGAAGATTTTTTGGCGGCTTTTCGCGTCCCTGCTTTTTCTGGGATACGCGCTGGTCAGCATGACGCCGGTCAAGAGCACGCCGTTCCGGGAATACGTCGAGGCGAACGCCACCGCGAAGCGGGAAGAGTTCAAGGCCGTCCTCGCCGAGGCGGACGAGCGCGTCCGCGACTACCGCGACGAGAGCGTTCCCGCGGAAGCGAAATCGCCGACCGCCTACGCCGCGCTCAAGGACATCGCCGCCGGCAAGGGCAAATCCGGCAGGCCGCTCGAACTGGCGGAATTTTTCCCGGACATCCGCATGGTGCGCGAACCGATTCAGGAGAAGCGCAACAACATTCTCATGCAGGAGCTGCTGCGCCGCTCGCAGGGGAAAATGAAGCTCGGGCTCGACCTTCAGGGCGGCATTTCCTTCACGCTCCGCGTCAATCCCGAAGCGGCGGAGGCCGACAAGCGCGCGCTCGCCGCCGCGAAGACGCCCGAGGAACGCGCCGCGGTCGAGGCCGCGATCAAGGCGCGCGCCGAGGAGAAACTTTCCCAGCTCAACCAGGCGACGGCGGTCATGGAAGACCGCGTCAATCAGTTCGGCGTGAGCGAGCCCGTCATTCGTCCCGTCGGGAACGACTCCATCGAAATCCAGCTTCCGGGCGAGGACACGGCGAACAATCCCGAAGCGATCAATTCTCTGAAAAAACCCGCGAAGCTCGAGTTCCGCATGGTGCACCGCTACCTCGTTCCCGAGGCGGGAACGCCCGAGGGCACGCTGAAGAGCCTGCGCGAGAATCCGCGTTCCTCCACGTCTCCGGTCGCGGCGTATGAAGTGCTTTACGACTACCACATCGACAAGCGGACTGGCGAGGCGACCTCGTATCCGCTCTACGTCAAGAAGGCGCCGGAGGCGACGGGCTCCATCGTCGAGCGCGCCGCCGTGGAATCGCAGGACGGGCTCACGCTTCAGGTCGGAATCCGCTTCACTTCGGCGGGCGGACGCGTGTTCGGCGACGTCACGCAGCGCATCGCCGACGAGGACAACCGCACCGGCGGGAACGGGCGTTTCGCCATCGTGCTCGACGGCAAGCTGATGTCTGCTCCCACGCTCAACGCCGGGCAGGGCGGGCGCAAGGTCGGGCTCTACGGCGGCGGCGCGTCCATCACCGGCAACTTCGACCGCAAGGAGGCGGAGGAGCTCGCCAACGCGCTCAACAATCCGCTCGAGTTCCCGCTGGAGCTGCAGGACATGACGAACGTCGGCGCCTCGCTCGCGAAGGACGCGCAGTCGCAGTCGCTCACGGCGGCGGCGGTCGCCACGGCGCTGATCATCGTGTTCATGCTCGTGTTCTATCTTTCCGGAGGCTTCGTCGCCCTCGTCGGCATCGCTCTGAACATTCTGATGGTCTTCGGCGTGATGTGCGCCATCGGCGCGACGATCACGCTCCCGGGCATCGCCGCTCTCGTGCTCACGCTCGGAATGGCGGTGGACGCGAACATTCTCGTGTTCGAGCGCATCCGCGAAGAACTTTCTCACGGGAAATCCCTCAAGACCGCGCTCGAACTCGGCTACGACCGCGCGTTCGTCACGATCTTCGACTCGCAGCTGACGTCGCTCGTCACCGCGGCCATTCTGATCTGGCTCGGCACGGGCTCGGTCAAGGGCTTCGGCGTGACGCTCGCGATCGGCATCATGACGACGCTGTTCACCTGCCTCGTCACCTGCCGCGGACTGCAGGAGCTCTTCGTCAATCTCGGCTGGATGAAGAAGCTCTTCGGCGTTCAGCTGATGAAGAAGCCCGCGCATTTCCGCTTCATGTCGCACTGGCGCGGCGCGCTCGCCGTTTCCGCGCTGCTGATCGTCGCGAGCGTCGCGTTCCCGTTCGTCAAGGGCGCGGACTGCCTCGGCAAGGACTTCAAGGGCGGCGAATCCGTGACGCTCCGCATCGTGCAGGACGAGACGAAGCGCGTCGGCGTCGGCGAGATTCAGGCCCTGGCGAAATCCGTCGGAATCGAGGAGTGCACCGCCGTCTATCAGCAGAAGGTCGGCGCGTCCGAACAGACGCTCGGCATCGAGTGCTCGCTGACCGAGGACAAGTCCTCCGGGGAATTCTCCAACGTCGAAAAAATCGTCTCCAGGCTTTTTGAAACGCATCCGGAAATGTTCCCGGACGACGCCGCGACGGCGGATTCCGTCGTGATCGGGAAACAGGCGGTGGGCGCGGTGGTCAGCGCGCAGCTCGTGCGCACGGCGCTCATTTCGCTCGCGCTCGCCGTCGTCGGCATCATGATCTACGTGGCTCTGCGCTTCGAGTTCGGTTTCGGCGTCGGCGCGATGCTCTCGACGATTCACGACATCGTGGTCGTCACGGGTCTGTATCTGATCTGCGGAGGCCAGTTCTCCGCGTCGATGATCGCGGCGATCCTGATGGTCGCGGGGTATTCGATCAACGACACGATCGTCGTCTTCGACCGCATCCGCGAAGAGCTCGCGAACAATCCCGGCCTGAGGCTCGGCGACGTGATCGACCTTTCGATCAACCGCACGCTTTCCCGCACGCTGCTCACTTCGGTGACGGTGTTCCTCTCGGCGATCGCGCTGGCGGTGTTCGGCGCGGGCGACGTCGCCGAATACGGCAAGGTGTTCATCTTCGGCGTCATCGTCGGCACGTTCTCGTCGATCTACATCGCCTCGCCGATCTTCTACTGGTGGCACCGGGGCGACCGCAGGAAGGTCGAGGAGGGAGAAAAGGCCTACGTCTATTCGTGGCAGGCCGGCAACGACAAGAACTGATCGTCGTCTTCCTCGCGGAAGAGCGTTCCCGCGGTTTTCCCGCGGGAACGCTTTTTTTTTTCGCGCCGGGCGCGGGCGGGTCGCGGGAGCGTCCGCGCGAACGCTTGTGAACTTGCGCGGGGCGCCGTTCCCGCGTAGAATCACGCTTCATTCAATTCATTCATGATTTTTCAGTTCGGACAGAAGAAGAAGCCGAGAGACGTTTCGCAGAAGTCTCCGGGAGGTTCCCGGATGCGCTTCGCCCGCACGCTCGCGGGCGGGTGCGTGTTCGCCGTGCTCGTCGCTCTGGTCGCCTTTTGGGGACGTCCTCCCCATACGCCCATCATTTTCGAAGGCATGCAGCTGACGTTCCGCTTCGACGCGCCGTTTTCGTTTTCCTACGAGAGCGCCGTGCAGAAGCGGATGAAGGAGGAGGAGGCGCTCTACAACGTCGTTCCCGTGTATCGGCCTGAGATGCGGCAGATCGATTCCGCGCTGGAGAAATATTCCCGCGTCTCGAAGAAGCTGGAGGAGAATTTCGACGAAATCGTCCGGAACGCGGACCGCGCGGAGCGCCTGGAGTCCGTGCTGGCCGTGTTCGAGGAGGAGAAGTTCGTCGAGGGCGATTCCGCCCTGCGCGAGCTTCAGAACCGGCTCGCGATGGACGTCGTGCAGATCGTCGATCTGTGCGAGACGGCGGAGCGCTACGCCCAGCTCTCCGAGGAGAGTTCCCGGATTTTCCGTTCTCTGGCGGAGGGCGGCATCGTCGATGAGAATTTCCGCGGCGGGAACGTTTCCTTCGCCTCGCTTCCGCAGGGGCTCGGAATGAGGCCTTCGGAGTTCCGAAAAAAGTTCTCCGAGCAGCTCGAAGTCCTGTTCTGGCGCAAGGTGTTCAACGGGCTTCCGGTGAGCCGGCTTTCTCAGGCTCTGCCCGTCGTCGTCGATCTGTATTCGCCGCTGATCCGGAACAACGTCGTGTTCGACGCGGCGGCGACGACGAAGCGCAAGGACGACGCCGTGGCCGCGATTCGGCCCGTGATCGTGCGCGTGGAGGAGGGCACTCCGCTGCTGCTGCCGGGAATGCGCGTGGACGAGTTCGTCGCGGAGCGTTGGGCCGCCTACCGCTCCGCGCAGTCCGAGCACGAGGCGCGGAGGCTCGGCGTTTCCATTTCCTTCCTCACGAATCTGCTCTACGTGTTCTGCGTCGTCGCGATCGCGGGGATTTACCGCAAGCTGCTGATTCCCGCGAACGGGAACAGGCTGCACCGCCGTTTCCTGTTCACGGGAATGATATCCGTGATCAACATTCTGCTGATCCGCGGAATCCTCGAACTGACGGAGGCGCGGGCGGTCGTTCAGGCGTTCGGCTCGATGGGCGACGCGCTCGTGTGGCTGTCGTCGCCGGCGGTGGTGGCGATTTCGGTCTCGGCGATCGCGGGAGCGCCGTTGGGCGTGCTGGCGTCGCTGTTCGTCGGCGCGATCGCGTCGCTGATGCTCGGCGGGAACATTCAGATTCTGATGATGATTTCGGTCTCGTCGCTGATCGCGGTTCGGATTTCGCAGGACGCGATGAAGCGCGCGACGCTCGTCCGCGCGGGCTTTTATTCCGGGCTGGCGATGGCGGTGACGGCGGTCTGCATCGGCTACTACGCGGAGACGTCCTGGCCTCAGGTCATTCTGAACACGATTTCCGCGATTCTCATCGGGCTGTTCTACGGCGTCGTCTCCGCGGGGCTGCTGAGCATGCTCGAAGGCGTCTTCCGCGCGCGGACGAACATCACCTTCATCGAACTGGCGGACTTCAACCACCCGCTGCTGCGCAAGCTGCAGCTCGTCGCGCCGGGAACGTTTCACCACTGCGTGATGGTCGCCAACTACGCGGAGCAGGCCGCGCACGAGGTCGGCGCCAACACCGCGCTGTGCCGCTGCGCCGCGCTTTTCCACGACGTGGGAAAAACGCTCAAGCCCGAATATTTCACCGAAAACCAGGGCAACGAACGCAATCCGCACGACGACATCACGCCGCAGATGTCCGCGCTCATCATCAAGAGCCACGTGCGCGACGGCTCCGAGCTCGCCGTGGAATACCACCTGCCGGAGCGCGTGCGCGACGTCATCGAGCAGCATCACGGCACGAGCCTCGTCGGCTACTTCTTCAAGAAGGCGAAGGATCTCGCCGCGGACGGGAACGGCGAGGGCGCGGGAACGGTGGACGAGGCGCACTTCCGCTACGACGGGCCCAAGCCGCAGACGCTGGAGGCGGCGATCGTGATGATGTGCGACGTCGTCGAGGCCGCTTCGCGCTCGCTGAAGAAAATCACTCCGCAGGCGGTGGAGGACCTCGTCGCCTCGCTCATCCGCGCGCGCATTCAGGACGGCGAGTTCGACGAGTGCCCGATCACGATTTCGCAGATTTCGGCGATCCGCCGCAGTCTCGTCATGTCGGTGCTCTCCACGTTCCATTCCCGTATCGAATATCCGAAGGAGGCGGGCGGCGTCGCTCCGGCGGAGGACGTTCCCGCCGAGAAGCGCACGAAGGTGCGCGTCGTCAGAAAAATCGACTGAGACGAAGACGATGGCGACGGTCGAAACGTTCTGCGGGCGGAAAGATTTTTCCGTCGATGAAGCCGAGATTTCAGAGATTCTGAACTTTCTGAGCGGGAACGCGCCGTGGGAGTTTCCCGCGGGAACGCTTTCCGTCGCGTTTTTCGGAGACGACGAAATCTGCCGCATGCACGAGGAGTTTCTCGGCGATCCGTCGAAGACGGACGTCATCACGTTCCCGGGGGACGAGGTCTTTTCCGCTCCGCGCGCGCGGACGGGCGCGCCGCGCGCGGACGACGATTCCGCCTTCGCCGGGGAAATCTGCGTCTGCGTCGATCAGGCGCAGCGCATGGCGCGGGAACTGGGCGTCGCGCCCGCCGACGAGCTGCTGCTCTACCTCGTGCACGGATGGCTGCATCTCGCCGGGCTCGACGACATCGAGGACGCCGACCGCGCCGAGATGCGCGCGGCGGAGACGACCGCGCTCGCTCTGCTGCGCGGCGCGGGACTCGCTCCGCTCAAAAGCGCGGCGTTCCCGAGGGAGGCGCGCGCATGAGCGCTCCGCGCGAGATCTTTTCCGCCGCGCGGGAAAAGTTCGGCCTTCCCGCCGATTTCGAAAAATCCGAGCTGAAGAAGGGCGGAGGGACGCGGCGCTTTTTCCGTTCCGAATTCCGCGGCGTTCCCGCCGTGTTCTGTTTTTACGACGACGCGAAGGAGGAAAACCGCTATTATGCGGGGCTCGCGGCCTTCCTGAAGAAAATCGGCGTTCCCGCGCCGGAGATTCTCGCGGATTTTCCCGAAGAGCGCCTGCTCGTGATGGAGGATCTCGGCGAGACGGACCTTTGGTCGCTCGCGCGCGAAGGCGCTCCGGAGCGTTCCCGCGCCTATCGTTCCGCGCTTTCGGGGCTCGCCGTCCTCCATCTGCGGGGGCTCGAGAATCTCGGCGCGACGCCTCTCATGCGCGACGGATTCAGCCGCGCCTATTACGCCTGGGAGCGCGATTACTTTCTGAAAAACGCGCTCGACGAGGGGCTTCGCGTGCCGCTTTCGGAGCGGGAACGCGCGGAGCTCGAGGAGGAGCTTTCCGCGCTCGCGGAAACCCTGCTCGCGTTCCCGCCGCAGCTCGTGCACCGCGACTGCCAGTCGCAGAACATCTTGTGGAAGGACGGCGCGGCGCGCTTCATCGATTTTCAGGGAATGCGCGTCGGCACGGGCTGGTACGACGTCGCGTCGCTGCTGTTCGATCCCTACGTCGAAATTCCGCCTCAGGAGCGTCGCGGGCTGTTCGCGTTCTACTGCGGGGAAATCGGCGTTCCCGCGGACGCGGAGGCCGAACGCCGCCTGCGTCTCGCCGCCGCGCAGCGCCTGATGCAGGCGCTCGGCGCGTATTTTTTCCTGTCCTCGAAAATGGGAAAGCCGCATTTCCGCGCGCACGCCTTGCCCGCGCTGCGCGGTCTCGTCGAGGCGTCGGCGGGAACGCTCCCGCGCCTGCACGCGCTCGCGGAAAAAATGCTCGCGCGGGAACGCCTTCTTTCCGCGCGTTCCTGATTTCTTTTCTGATTCCCGATTCCTTTTCCTATGCTCATTCGTCCAGACAACCGCGAGGCGGACCGACTCCGCCCGATTTCCTTTCAGCC
>JBJEVP010000190.1:0-2021 GCA_051884475.1 Candidatus Spyradosoma sp. | reverse complement strand
GGAAGCGCAGAAAGCGCTTCAGGCGCATCAGCGCGCCGCTCCCGCGCAGGCGCCGTTCGTAGAAGCACGGATCCGTGCGGATCGCCGCGACGACGGGAACGCCGAGCGCTTCCGCTTCGCGCGCGAACGGGAAACGCTTCCCGTCCGCCCACAGATAAAGCACGACGCGGACGTTTTTCTCTCGCAGGAGATTCTCGAAAAACGCGGCGTTTTCCGCGCAGTCGAACTTTTTCGGGTCAGGCAGAAACGACTGCCGTTCCGCGTCCGCGAACTCTTTCCAGACGGGCTTCGCCGCGAGATAAAACACACCGTTCCCGCGCGCCTCGAAATCACCGCGCACGGACGCGCACCAGCGCTCGACGCCGCCTTTTTCCGGCGCGATCGCGTTGCAGAAGAAAAACAGGATGTTTCCGTCGAAGCCCATTTTTCGCGGGAATCAGAGGCGGCCGTCCACGTCGGTTTTCGGGAGGAAGCCCTTGACGTCGAAGAGCACCGAGGCCGGTTTGCGCAGCGCGGGAACGTCCAGCGTCTCGAACGCCTTGTGCGCGACCGCGAGCACCACCGCGTCGAATTTTTCCTGCGGGAGCGCGTTCGTCACCTCCACGCCGTATTCGCGGCGGGCGACCGCCGCGTTCGCCCACGGGTCGTAGATCGTGATGTCCAGATCGTATTCCTTCAGCGTCCGCACGATGTCGATCACGCGCGTGTTGCGCACGTCCGGGCAGTTTTCCTTGAACGTGAAGCCGAGCACGAGAATCTTCGACCCCACGACCTGGATTTTTTTCTGAATCATCAGCTTCACCACGCGCGTCGCCGCGTATTCGCCCATGCCGTCGTTCATGCGGCGACCCGCGAGGATGATTTCGGGATTGTAGCCGTGACGCTGCGCGCATTGCGCGAGATAATACGGATCCACGCCGATGCAGTGCCCGCCGACCAGTCCCGGCCTGAACGGGAGAAAGTTCCACTTCGTTCCCGCCGCCGCGAGCACGTCGTGCGTGTCGATGCCGAGCTTGGTGAAGATCTTCGAAAGCTCGTTCACGAACGCGATGTTGATGTCGCGCTGAGAGTTCTCGATGACCTTCGCCGCCTCCGCCACCTTGATCGACGGCGCGAGGTGCGTTCCCGCCGTGATCACGGACGCGTAGACCGCGTTCACGCGCTCGGCGATTTCCGGCGTCGAGCCCGACGTCACTTTTTTGATTTTTTCGACCGTGTGCAGCTTGTCGCCCGGGTTGATGCGTTCAGGCGAGTAGCCCGCGAAGAAATCCACGTTGAGCTTCAGCCCGGAGACCTTTTCGACCACGGGAACGCACTCGTCCTCCGTCACGCCCGGATAGACCGTCGATTCATAGACGACGACGTCGCCGCGCGAAATGACTTTGCCGACCGTCTCGCTCGCGCCCCACAGCGGCGTCAGGTCGGGATTGTTGTTTTCGTCCACGGGCGTGGGCACGGCGACGACGTAGAAATTGCAGTCGCGGATGTCCTCGACGTCCGCCGTGCAGCGGAAGCCGTTCGCGAGCGCGGACTGCAGCAGCTCGTCGGAGACTTCGAGCGTGGCGTCGTGCCCGGCGTTGAGCGCGTCCACGCGCGCGCGGTTCATGTCGAAGCCGACGGTTTCGTATTTCGTCGAGAAAAGGCGCGCCAGCGGCAGACCGACGTAGCCCAGCCCGATTACACAGATTTTGGTCTTAGAGTTTTCCATGGTTTTCAAAAGGTTTTCGAGAGAACGGATGCGGGTGAAAGAATCCTTTGCCGTTTTCAGAGGTTTTCCCAATACCAGCGGACGGCTTCCTTGAGCCCGGCGCGCATGGAGAATTTCGGCGCGTAGCCGAGCAGCTTCTTCGCCTTGTCGATGCAAGCCAGCGAGTGCGGAATGTCGCCGAGACGGTTCGGCCCGTGCGTCACGGGAACGTCCGCGATCGCCGCGTCGAACTCGCTCAGAAATTCCTTCAGGCACGCGACGAGCTCGTTCAGCGTCGTGCGCTCGCCGAACGCCGTGTTGTACACCTGGTTTT
>JBJEVP010000189.1:0-7816 GCA_051884475.1 Candidatus Spyradosoma sp. | reverse complement strand
GAGCACGGAGGACGCGTCCGCGAGCGTGAGCGCCTCCCAGGAGTAGGCGCCCGCCTTTTCCGCGGTCGCGGCGCCTTCGAGCGTCAGCGTCTTTCCGGCGTCGATCACGACGGAGTCCGCATGGAACGTGTTCGTCGCGTCCGCGCTCAGCGTGAGGTCTTCCTGCACGGCGACGGCGCTCGCGTCGATCGCGGCGCCGAGCGTCACGCGCGCGTCCGCGGTCGCGAAGGTGACGGCGTCGCGGTTGTAGAAGCGCGTCGGCGTGCCCTCGGTGCCGTCGATGGTGAAGGCGGTTTCGTCCGTCTTGTCCCACGTTCCCTACGCGCCGCCGTTCCAGGTCAGATTGTAGGCGGAAGAGCCGGAGAAGCTGAGCGTTCCCGCGTTCTGGTCGAAACTGAAGGTCGTGCGTTCGCCGAGCGCGGCGCCGTTCCACGAAATTTTTTCGGCTCTGATGTCGCCCGAGAACGTCGCGCCTTCGAGCACCTTGAACAGCTGCACGGTCACGCCGCTTTCGCCGAAATCGGGCGAGCCGTCCTCGCTCTGGAGGCGGAGGAACATGTCACCGCCGAAGACGACGCTGCCGGCGGTCGTCGCGAGCACGGGCAGCGTTTCGCTCGTGCCGATCGTGAACAGATTCGCCGTTCCCGCGATCGTGAGCGTGCCGCCGTTTTCGACGGAAATTTCGCCGAGCGAGGCGAACGCGCCCGCGAGCGTCGCCGACGCCGTGTCCTTCACCGTCAGCCTGGAATTGTCGCGGAGCGCGACGTCCGTCAGCGTGAGCGCGGCGGAATTCTGCGCGACGACTTCGGTGTTTTCCAGCGCGACGTTCGTGAGCGCGAATCCGCCCGCGGCGCCGTCGCTCGGCGTTCCCGAGAAGGTCGCCGTGGCGTCCGCAAGCTCGGAAGAAGAATCGTCCGTCGTCGCGCCGACGATAGCGCCGTGCGAGAGCGTCGCGCCCCCGCCGAGCGTCGCGGCTTCCGCGCCCTCGCGCGCGGCGATCGTCACGCCGCCGCTCATGCTCAGCGAGCCGCCCTGCGCGACGGAAAGCGAGCCGAAGCTCACCGCCGCGCCCGCGTCGAAGGTCGCCGTTCCCGTCACGCGCAGCGCGTCGGCGACGGCGTACGTTCCTGCGAGATGCTGATCCGCGCCGGAAAGCGTGAGCCCGCCCGCGCCTTCGCCGACGGTCAGCGTTCCCGCGTAGCCGCTCCAGTCGCCGGAAATCGACAGCTCGCCCGCGCCGGTCTTCGTCACCGCGCCCGCGCCGGAAAACGCGTTCGCGACGCCGTGCGCCGCGGCGAAATTCAGTTCCGCCGTTCCCGCGAGTTTGATTCCGCCCGTGCCGAGCGCGCGGTCGTTGTCCGCGTAAACCGTCGCGCCGCCGTCGTCGGAGAAGATGAATTTGAACTCGAGCGCGCCGCCAGCGCTCGCGCGCGATTCGAAGCCGCCCGCGAAGCCGGAAAGGTCGCCCGTGAATTTGAGCGAGTTTTTGAGCGACTGCTGTGCGCTCGCGTGCTCGACGAGGAAAAGCCCGTCGCCCGTGATCGCGCCGGAGAGAGTCGGCATCGCGCCGGAGTAGCCGTTCGTGAGCTTCACGCCGTAGCCTGCGCTTCCGTTTGCGAGCACCAATTTCTGCGCGAAGGTCGAGCCCGTATTGTCGAACCACGAATTGAGCGCGCCCGTGAGCGTGATCGTCGCGTCCGCCGCCGCGAAGTCGTTGAAGTTCACGTTGCCGCCCGTCCAGTTTCCGGAGACGGACCACGTCGTTCCCGCGGATTTGTTCGTGACGGTGAGCTTGTTCGCGTTGCTCGCGTTCACGATCGCCGCCGTTCCCGTGAAGCCCGTCATGTCGGCGACGGTCAGCGCGCCCGCGCTTCCGTCGAAGGTGTAGTCGCCCGCGCCGGAGAGCACGCCGAGCGTGCCTTTGCCGAAGTGCGTCGCGGAGACGCCCGCGCCGATTTCGAGCGCGCTGCCCGCCGCCGTCTCGTAGGCGCTCGCCGCCGCGCCGAGCGTCACGCCCGCGGCGCCCGTTCCCGCGTCCGCGTCGTAGGCGGAATTGCTCAGCGCGATCGTCGCCGTATTCGTCGGGGAAAGCGCGGAAAGATCCGCGAGCGCGACGCCCGCGTTCCCGTTCAGGTCGAGCTTCACCGCGTCCGTTCCCGCGCGGAGGAAGGCGGAGACGTCGCCCGTCGCCGCGCCCGCGCCGTAGCGGAGCGTGCCGCCGTCGAAGACGACCGTCGTCGTTCCCGCGAGCGCGCCCGAGGCTTCGAGCGAGAGCGTTCCCGCGCTCTTCAGCGAGAGCGCGGTGTCCGTCAGCGCGCCGGACGCGGCGAGCGCGAGCGTGCCGCCGTCCTGCACCGTCGCGCCCTGCGCGAACGCGTTGCCGGAGGTCTCAAGCCGCAGCGAGCCGTTCGCCGCGACGTTCAGCGAGGCGTTTTCGCCGGAAAGTTTCCCCGCGCCCGAGAACGTGTAGAACGCGTCGCGCACGACGACCGCGCCGACCGTCGTCTCCGACGCGAGCGTCACGCTTTCGCGGTTCGCGGCGGAATTGCCCGCGGCGACGCCCGTCGCGTCGAAGATCACGGAGTCGCCCGCCTTGAACGCGACGTCGCCCGCCTTTTCCGAATTCCAGTGCACCGTCGTCGTGTCCCACGCGGCGTTGCCGTCCTGCCGTTTCCAGACGAGGCGACCGTCCGCGTCGACGGTGAGCACGAGCGCGCCGTTTTCGAGCTTGAGCGAAAGGCGGTCGTTCCGCGTCGCGAGCGTGCAGTTCGCCAGCCCGTTCGCCGCGCCGCCGGAGAGCAGCGTGTAGCTGCCGCCCGCGAGCGTTTCCGTCGAGTCCAGGTCGATGAAGACGTTCAGCGCGCCGCTCGTCAGCGTTCCCGCCGAAAGCGAGCTGCCGCCCGTGCCGGAAGTGAAGTCGTAGTGCAGATCGAGCGCGGTCGATTCCGCGGCGTCCGCCGTGCCGACGATCGAGGCGAGCGTGAACTGCCGCGCGCCTTCGAGCGAGAGCGTGAGCGAATCCGTGAACGCGATTTGCGCGGTCGAGGCGATTCCGCCCGCCGCCGCGCTGTCGAGCAGCGTGAGCGACGTTCCCGCGCCCGTCGCGAGCGTGCCCGCGAACGCGTTCGCCGCGTTCCCGCCCAGCGCGACGAGCGAGCCCGCCGCGATGTTCGCCGTCTTCGTCGAATCGCCGACGAGCCCGCCCTCGAGCCGCAGCGCGCTGCCGTTGCGCGTCGCCAGCGTCGCGGACGTTCCCGCGAGCGTCACCGCGCCCGTGAGCCGCGTCGTGTTCCAGTTCGATTCGAGCTTCGAGCCGTAGCCGAGCGAAAACGCGTTCCCGTAGGTGTAAACGACGTCGTTGCCCGCCTTTTCCGTGTTCCCGAAGCGCAGAATCAGCCCCGCGTTCAGCGTGACCGTGCCGCCGCCGAGCGCCGTCGAAGTCGTGCTCCGGTACGCGCCGCCGTTCACGCGCAGCGCGAATTTGTCGGAGAGCGAGCCGTTCCCGTTCGCGATGACGAGGTCGCCGTAGTCGCTCGCGGCGTCCGCCTGGAACGTCAGCGATTCGTTGCCGCCGAGCGTCAGCGTCTTGTCCGCGCCGCCGAGAATCGCGCCGCGGATCGTGCCGCCGTAATAGTCGCCCGTGCCGTAGGCGGCCATCGGGTAATATGCGACGGGAGTCGTGGCGACCGCCGAATGCGAGGCGATTGTCGCGTTCGCCGCGAGCGTGACGTCCCCGTAAACGATCGAGCCGCAATCGACGGAGAGCGCGCCCGCCTGCATATAGTAGTCCGCCGCGTAGGAGGCGAAACCCAGTTGCCCGAAGTTCGAAACGCGATCATACGCGGTAAAGCCCGTGCCGCTGATGACGTAGTCAGCATAAGATTCCTGGAACGTCGCGTTCGGGGAATCGCTGTTGCTCAGACGATTAGTGACGCGCACCTGCGAGCCGGCTTCGACGACGATCGTCGCCTTGTCGAGCGCGTGCGCGTTGCTCATGCCCTTGATGTTGTCGCCGACGATGAGACGCGTCTGATTCGTGACTTTCACCGTGCCTTCGAACTGCTCGGTCTGGGAAAGCCCCATGATCATTTTTGAAGAAGACGTGCTGCCGTCATATCTGTATCCGGCTGCGAGAACGAGCGTTCCCGTTCCCGTGACGGACTGGAAGAGCTTCGTGTTCGCGAACGTGTAATCCTCGTAGATGTCGTTTTTCGCCGACGGGAACGAGGTGCGTTGTCTTAAAGTTCCATATAGCGAAAGGTTCAGTGTGGAGCCTTCATTTATGACGATTCCGTTCCCGCTTTCGCCCGATCCGAACGACGAATCGCTTCCGCTTTTCACGTAGCCGTTCACGGTGCCTTCCGCAATCGTCATCGTGCCGACGAACGCGTTGTTGTGATTGAGCGTGAGCGTTCCCGCGCCTTTTTTGACGAAATCGATCGCCGCCGTGCTGCCGCTGTCGAAGGTGCCGGCGAGCCAGGTCGCGTCGTTGTCGTAGGTGATGGTGAAGGTGCGGCGCTCCGTGCCGAGGTTCTTGATGGCGGAGCCGCTGTTGACCGTCACGTTGCGCAGTTCGACGTCCGCGCCGCCGACGTCGAGCACCGCGCCCTTGTTCAGCGTGAAAGAGGACGCGTTCGCGAGCGCCTTGCCGTTCTCGAAGCCGACGACGATTGTTCCGGAATCGGAAACCTCCGAAGTCGTGTCGAGCTTCGCGCCCGCCGTGACCGCGCCCGTGAAGCCGGAATTTTCCTGCGCGAAGATGATCTGCCCGCCGCTCATGCCCTGCGCGTCGATCGTCAGCGCGGCGGAGCCGGAAAGCTGCGTGTCGAGAATCAGCGTGCCGCTGCCGCCGAAGCGGTAGCCGTCCGCGTGCGGCGTGAGCGTTCCCGTGTAGCGCACGGTTTCGCCCGTGACCGCGCCGAGCGCGAGCTTTTTACTCGAAAAATCGATCGCGGCGGAGGAATTTTCCGAAAGCGCGGCGACGCCCGCGGACTCGGCGTTCAGCGCGTCCATCATCTTGGCGGAGCTGCCGTCGCCGATGCCCATCGCGTTCCCGTACTCGACGGCGAAGGTCGCGTTCCCGAGCGCGTCGAGGCTCACGTAGTCGAGGAAATTGTTGAAGCCGCCGATGACGATGCTGCCGGAAAAATCGTTGTTCGCGTTCGCGAGATAGACGGTGCCGTTCGAAACTTCGTTGCCGACGAAGAGCGTTCCCGTTCCCGTGAGCTTGTAGAGAACGTTCAGCGTGCCGCCTCCGCCGCCGAGACGCCATTCGCCGGCGTCGTTCGTCGCGAGCGTGAGGTCCGCCGCGCCGTAATTGATCGTCTTTCCCGCCGCCGCGCCGATGAAGAGGTTTTGGTGTCCGGAAAGATCGAGAGTTCCCGCGACGTCCGCGTCGAGCGCGAGCACGCCCTCGGACTCGCCGCTGATTTTGTCCAGCACCGCCGCGCCTTCGCCGGTGACCATCAGCGCGCCGCCCGCGCCGATGTTCCATTTTTCCGTCGTCGTGTCGCCCATCGCGTCGAAGGACGAAAATTCGATCATGCCCGCCGTGACGGTCTTCGTACCCGAAAACGTGTTCGCGCCGCCGAGCACGAGCTTGCCCGCGCCGAGTTTTTCGAAATTGCCGGAGCCGGAAATCGCGCCGTCGTAATGGAGCGCGACGCTCTTCGTCGTGGTGTTGACCTTCATCGTCGCGTCCGCGGACGCGAGCGAGACGTTCCCGCGCAGACTGCGGATGCCCGTCACGTCTTCGCGCCGCCCGCCGGAAATCGATTCCGAGGCGGCCTTCACCGTGTCGGTCATCTCGAAGACGCCGGCGTTCACGGTCACGTCCGCCGTCATCAGCGCGTGGTGCGAGAGGCGGAACGTCGCGCCGTCGTTGACGGTCACGCCGCCCGGCGTCTCCAGAATCGCGTAAGTCCAGTCGCCGGAATCGCTGTAGGTGGCGTGCGCGGTGTTCGCGCCCTGAAGCACGAGCGTGCCCGAATTCACCTCGAAGCCGCCCGCGTTTTTGGACGTTCCCGTGAGCGTCCAGCTCGAAGCGGAATCCGCCGCGGCGTAGACGACTTTCAGACTTCCATTACCCCCCCCCTATTCCAAGACTGCGTCTCGGAATCGTAGGAGGAAAGTTCGCCGTTCCCGTCGATGAAGCCGCCCTTGAACGTTCCCGAGCCCGTGTAGGTGAAGGTCGAGTCGGCGGGCGCCTCCGTCGCGTCGTCGAGCTTGAAGTTGCCGAATTTCGCGCCGGAGTCCGTGTGGTTGATGACGTTCCAGGAAAGATTCTGTCCGTTCAGATTGAGCAGGCCGCCGCCGATGCCGAAGGTGAACGAGCTCGCGCCGTTGATCTGCCCGTCGCGCATGAGGACGATCTTCGCGACGCCCGCGCTGAGCCGGATCGTCTTCGCCGCGTAGCCGCCTTCGCGGTCGAGACGCACTTCGCCGAGGTAGAGCTGATTCAGGTTTTCGTCGAACTGCTGCACGCCGCCGCCGACGTTCAGCGCGATTTCGTGATTTCCCGAGCCCTGAATGACGAGATCGCCTTCGCCGACCTTGCGCCATTCGGTTCCCGCCGCGCCGGAGAAGGTCGTCGTCAGCGTCGCGCCCGCGTTCACGATGAAGCCGGCGCTTTTGAAGCTCGTCGTTCCCGCGACGTCGGAGCTGAGCAGGAAGCTGCCCGAGTTCACGGTGACGGAGCCCGCGCCGAGATCGATCGCCTGCGCGAGGCGGATTTCCTGCGTTCCCGCGCCCGCGTTGTCGAAGACGATGCCGCGCGTCTCCTCGTTCGTCGCGCAGCCGTTCGTGAGCCCGTGATAATCCCAGGTCTCGTCGCCGCGGGAAAGGTTCGCGCCGTCCCAGGAAATCACGCCGCCCGCGTCCGCGACGGAGACGTGGTCGGAGTCGAACGCCGCCATGCTCTGCAGGTAGGCGGAGGGATTGTATTCGAAATTGGTGTAGTTGCCGGAATAGCCGACCTGAGACGCCGCCGTGCTCGCCGTGCCGACGTATTCGAAGCGGCGCGTGTCCGCGTTGTAGGCGTAGAGCGGGCTGCCGCTGTCGCCGCCTTCCGCCGCGGTGCCGAGCATGTCCGAGTCGCTCTTGTAGAGCCGCATGACGATGCGGTTGTTGCCCGTCCACTTGAAGTTTTCGTTGACGTTGGTGATGCGGGCGACGCCGCCGATCGGAATGCCGTCCTGATGCAGCAGCGTGACGCCTCCGTTCTCGCCGGCGACGAAGGGCTGCCCCGTGCCGAGGCGATAGACGTCCACGCTCCCGCTCGAAAGCGAGCGGATGAAGGCGGAATCCGTCGCGAGCGGGTTGTAGGTCGTTTCGGTGACGATCTTGTCGAGGCGGACGAGAATCTGGTCGTAGCCGTGTTCGTCGTAGCCCGCGCCGACGTAGCTGTTTATCGCGTTTCCGGTGCCGGGAAAGAACGTGATGGTCGCGCCCGAGGTGGGAATGCCCACGTGAAAGGCGGAAGCGAAGTACTGCGGAGCGATGAGCCCGGCGCCGCCGTTGCCGCCGCTCGCGGTGATGCCCGCCGCGCTGGAATAGCCGCCGGCTCTGCCGTGATAGTAAAGAAAGCCGCTCAGGTTGGGCATGACGGCGATGGTGCCGCCCGCCGAGCCGTCCGTGTGGTAATACTGCACGTTGGTCGCGCCGGCGGCGAACATGCCGGAGTTCGTCGCGAAATCCTTGTAGAGCGTCAGCGCGTAGTCGTGCCGGATCGTGCCGGCTTCGACGGCGGTCGCGGCGGCGAACGCGGCGACGGAAACGCTCGCCGCGGCCGTCAGCGCGCGGCGTGAAAACAGGGGGA
>JBJEVP010000188.1:0-2027 GCA_051884475.1 Candidatus Spyradosoma sp. | reverse complement strand
AACTCTTCAACTCCTAAAAATCCAGCCACATGGCGGATTCGGCGTCGGAGGGCATGCGCCAGTCGCCGCGCGGCGAAAGCCCGATGGAGATGACCTTCGGGCCGTCCGGGCACGCCGAGCGCTTGAACTGCTGCGAGAAGAACCGGCGCAGGAAAACGCCGAGCCACTTGCGGATCGTCTCCGAATCGTAAACGCCCGCGAACGCCTTTTCCGCGAGGAAGAAAATCTTGCGCGGCGTGAACGCGTTCCCGCAGAAATGGAACAGGAAGAAGTCGTGCAGCTCGTAGGGGCCGACGAGGTCTTCCGTCTTCTGCGCGATTTCGCCTTCCGCCGTGGGCGGCTTCAGTTCGGGCGAAATCGGCGTGTCCACGATGTCCGCGAGCGTGCGCGCGATTTCCTCGCTGCGGCGTTCGGCGGCGAACCACGCGATGATGTGGCGGATGAGCGTCTTGGGCACGCCGATGTTCACGTGATACATGGACATGTGGTCGCCGTTGAAGGTGCACCAGCCCAGCGCCGCCTCGGAGAGGTCTCCCGTGCCGACGACGAATCCGCCGCGGCGGTTCGCCATGTCCATCAGAATCTGCGTGCGTTCCCGCGCCTGCGCGTTTTCGTAGGCGGCGTCGAAGCAGTCCGCCGGGTGCCCGATGTCGCGCAGGTGCTGCTCGACGGCGGGAACGATGGAGATTTCCTTCGCCTCGATGTCGAGACGCGTCATCAGGTCGAGCGCGTTGCGGCGCGTGCGCTCGGACGTCCCCGGGCCCGGCAGCGAGAAGCCGTGAATCCCCGCGGGATCGAGTCCGAGCCGCGCGAACGCCTCCTTCACGACGAGAATCGCGAGCGTCGAATCCAGCCCGCCGGAAACGCCGATCACGACGTCCTTCGTCCGCGTGTGCGAAAGGCGGCGCATCAGCCCCGCGACCTGAATGTCGAACGCCTCGCGGCAGTGGCGTTCCCGCACGACCTCGTCGCCGGGCACGAACGGCGTGCAGGAGACCCTGCCGAAGACTTCCGCCGGAAGCTCCGTGTGCGAGGCGGGCAGCGGGAAATGCACGCGGCGGAACTCGCGGCGCGTTCCCGCCGTGTCCGACGCGAGAAATTCCGCGTTCGTGCGCCGCTGATGCGCGAGCAGATCGACGTCCGCCTGCGCGAAGACGAGCGTTCCCGCGGCGGGAAACTTTTCCGACGCCGCGAGCATTTCGCCGTTCTGCGCGATGAAGCACTCGCCCGCGTAAACGATGTCCGTCGTCGATTCGCCCATGCCCGCGCCCGCGTAGGCGTAGGCGGCGAGACAGCGCGCGGACTGCATGCGCACGAGGTCGCGGCGGAACTGCGTCTTGCCGACGACTTCGTCGCTCGCGGAAAGGTTGAAGATCATCGACGCGCCCGCGAGCGCGAGCCTGCCGCTCGGCGGCTCCGTGACCCACAGGTCCTCGCAGAGCTCGACGCCGAAGGAGCAGGAGCGGAAAAACTCGTTTTCGAAAATGATGTCCGTTCCCGCGGGAACGGAATAGCCGCAACCGCCGAGCTCGATTTCGGCGACGGGGAGCTTGTCCGCGGGCGCGAACCAGCGCTTTTCGTAAAATTCGTGCGTGTTCGGCAGATGCGATTTCGGCACGACGCCGAGCGCCTTGCCGCCGCCGAGCACGACCGCGCAGTTGTAGATGTGCTGGCGGATGAGCAGCGGCGCGCCGACGATCGCCGTGACGTCGAGCTCCGCCGTGAGCTTCGCGAGCGCGAGCAGCCCCTTTTCGACCTCGCGCAGCAGCTCCGTCTGGTAAAAGAGGTCGCCGCAGGAATGCCCCGTGAGCGAGAGTTCCGGGAACGCGACGACCGCCGCGCCCTGCTCCGCCGCGCGGCTCATCAGCGTGCCGATTTCGCGCACGTTCGCGGGAACGTTCGCCAGGTGCAGCACGGGCGACGCCGCCGCGATTTTCACCAGCCCGAAGTCGATTGAGGTCTCGTTGCTCATGTGCGCAAATAAAAACGCGTTCCCGCCGGGAACGCGAATCATTTTCCGCGAAAGC
>JBJEVP010000187.1:0-7842 GCA_051884475.1 Candidatus Spyradosoma sp. | reverse complement strand
TTGTCGCCTTCCGAAATGCTCGCGGCGAGCGCGGAGGCGGCGGTGAAGAAGCCGAGGGAGAGGATTCCCGCGGCCCGAGTTAATTTTGACAGGTTTGTTTTCTTGTTCATTTTTTTTCTGAAAAATATCAGTTTGCGGAACGAACAAATTTGCCCAAATGGGCAAATTTGCCTGTATCCGAAATGGCATTTTTCAAAAAAAAAACGCGACGCAAGCGTTTTTTTTTGAGAACGCCCGCGTCGCCGGGAAGCGTGCGCGGTCCGCGGAGAGAAATTCTTCTTTCTCGCCCGCGTTCCCGCCGCTTCAGGATTCGGCGCTCCCGGTCTTCACGGGCGGATGATCTTCATCGAGGCTCCGTGATGGTTCACGTGCATCTTCCGCACGCGCCAGTTCAGCGAAAGCGTGTCGCAGTAGTCCGCGATCTCCTTACCGAAGCTGTCGTCGTCGTTCAGCACGATGGCGACGATCGTCGGCCCCGCGCCGGAAACGTAGGTCGTGACGGCGTTGTCGCTTTCCTTGACGTAGTTGAACACCTTGTCGCCTTCGGGAATGAGCGAAAGACGGTAGCTCTGGTGCAGGCGGTCCTTGCAGCCCGCGCGGATCAGCTGTTCGTCCGCCTTTTCCAGCCCTTCGACCAGAAGGGGAACGCGGGAAAGATTGTACACGCAGTCCGAAAGGCTGTAGGACTTCGGCAGAATCTTTCGCGCCTCCTCGGTCGAGACGCGCACGTCCGGCATCAGCGCGTAGAAGCTCAGCTTGTCGCTGATCGAATATTCGTGCCAATAGACGAAATCGTTCTCGATGATCGCGGCGACGAATCCGCCGAGAATCGCGGGCGCGACGTTGTCCGGGTGCCCTTCGATCAGCGAGGCGATGCGCAGAATCTCGCCCTTGTCGAAATTCAGTCCGCCGATCTGATTCGCCGCCATGATGCCGGCGACGATGCAGGTCGAGCTCGAACCCAGTCCGCTGCACAGCGGAAGGTCGGTGTCGAAATGAATCGTCATCGCGGGAACGGGGCGCCCGTAGCTCTGCAGCGTCTTTTCGAGCGTCTTGTAGACGAGGTTCGATTCCGCGCTCGCGAACTGGGGCTCGCAGCCCGTGATGGAAAGCCCGTCGCCGCCCGTCTCGAAAGTGAATCGGTTGAACATGTCGAACGCGAGTCCCATCATGTCGAAGCCGGGACCGACGTTGGCGCTCGTCGCGGGAACGGATACTTTGAATTTCATAATCCGTCCAACAATATCACAAAGCCGCCCGCGCTCGAACATTTTTTTCCCGCGCCGTTCGCGGATGGCGGATAATGGACAGTGGATAACGGATAGTGGATAGTGAAAAAAAGATGAGAGCTGAGAGATGAGAGCTTAGAGGAACAGATTCTTCGAAGGGGAAAAGGAGCGCGATGGGAATCGCGCGCACCATAGAATAACGGATAACTGATAACGGACAGCGGATGAGGAAATCTGTTTTCGTCCGTTGTCCATTGTTCCTCTTGCCTCTTGTCCGTCGTCCTTCCTCTTTTTTCTCTTCTGCGCCTTTCCGGTCCGGACTTTCAGTTTTCGGTTTCCGATTGTCGGAGCGGCAGTTCGAGCTGGCGGTCGTCGGCGCGGCGGCGGGAACGCGGGAGCGCGGAGTCGGGAACGAGCGGCGCGGAATTGGAAATCGTGATTCCGAGCAGGCGCACGGCGCGGGCGGGCGGCAGGTGCGCGGCGAGCAGTTTTTCCGCCTCCGCGAAAATGTCGGGCGCCTCGGAAAACACGCGTTCCCGCGTGCGCGAACGCGTCGTCTGCGTGAAGTCCGCGAATCGTATCTTCAGCGTCAGCGTGTAGCCGGAAAAATTCGCCCGCGAAAGCCGGCGTTCCAGTTCCGCGGCGATGCCGCGCAGTTCCTCCGCGCATTCGCCGACGCCGACGAGGTCGCGTGGGAACGTGTCCTCGACTCCGAGCGAAACGCGTTCCCGGTGCGGCTCGACTTCGCGCGGGTCGTTCCCGCGCACGATTTCGTAAAACCACGCGCCCGTCTTTCCGAAATGCTTCACGAGCTCCTCGCGGGAACGCCCGCGCAGGTCCCGTCCCGTCGCGACGCCGAGCTCGTGCATTTTCTTCGCCGTGGCGGGGCCGACGCCGAAAAAGCTCTCGACGCGCAGCGCGTCGAGAAACGCGGGCGCGTCTTTCGGCAGAATCCGCGAGAGCCCGTCGGGCTTGCGCAGGTCCGAAGCCGTCTTCGCGAGAAATTTGTTGAACGAGACGCCCGCCGACGCCGTGAGCCCGAGCTCCCCGCGTATCGCGGCGCGGATTTCCCGCGCGATCTGCGTCGCCGTCTTCCCGCAGGGCGCGTCCGTCACGTCCAGATACGCCTCGTCGAGCGAAAGCGGCTCGACCAGCTCCGTGTAGCGCCGGAAAATCTCCCGTATCCGCGCCGACACTTTTTTGTAGACCTCGAAGCGCGGCGGCACGAGCACGAGCCGCGGGCAGAGCCGCTTCGCCGTCGCGACCGACATCGCGGAGCGCACGCCGTAGCGCCGCGCCTCGTAGCTCGCCGTCGTGACGACGCTGCGCGCGGCGTCGCGCGCGACCGCGACGGGCCTGCCGCGCAGTTCGGGGCGGTCCCGCTGCTCCACCGACGCGTAGAACGCGTCCATGTCGATGTGAATGATTTTCTTCAAGGCTCCGCATGTAATGTGTATTTTTCGGGCGGCGCGGCAAGCCGGAAGCGAGGGGAGCGCCGCCGCGGATCGGACGCCGGACTCCGGATTTTTCCCCGGTTCCCGTTTCTCCCGGCATTGAAACATTGCGTTTTCCGGCGGGCGGAGTTCATTATCTGCGGATCATGGCAGAGAAAAGAAAAGCGCTCGTTCTCGGCGGAGGAATCGCCGGGCTCACCGTCGCCGCCGCGCTCCGCATGCGCGGCGCGGAACCGCTGCTCATCGAAAAATCCCCGCGCGTCGGCGGCTCGATACGCACGTTCGCGCGCGACGGTTTTCTCGCCGAAGGCGGCCCGCAGACCTTCGTCGCCGAGGACAGGCGCCTTTTCGATTTTCTGCGCGCGACGGGAGCGCTCGCGCTCGCGGAAGACGCCTCGCCCGCCGCGAAAAAGCGCTTCATCGTGCGCGGCGGGAAGCCCCGCGTCGTGCCCATGTCGCCGCTCTCCGCCGTGACGACGCCGCTGTTCTCCCTGCCCGGAAAAATCCGCCTGCTCGCCGAAATCTTCGTTCCCGCGAAGCGCGACGGGAACGCCGAAAGCGTCGCCGACTTCGTGCGCCGGCGCATCGGGCGCGAAATGTACGACTACGCGCTGAATCCGCTCGTCGCCGGCATTTTCGCGGGGGACCCCGAGCGCCTCGACGTGCGCTACGCGTTCCCGAAGGTCCGCAGTCTCGAACAGCGCTACGGCTCGCTCATCCGCGGCACACTCCCCAACGCCAGGGCGAAACGCGCCTCCGGCCTTTACGAAAAAAAACGCACGCTCTCGTTCCCGCAGGGCATGGAGACGCTTCCGAAGACTCTGCGCGCCTTTCTCGACCCGCGTCGCGTCCGCGTCCATTCGGAGCTGACCGACCTTTCCCGCGAGGGCGACGGCTGGCGCGCCTGCTGGCGTTCCCGCGCCGCCGTCTGCACCTTCTTCGAGGAGGACGAATTCTTCGACGAGCTCTTCATCGCCGCGCCGCCCCGGGCCTGGAGCGAAATCCCTTTCCGCGACGACGCGCTGCGCCGCGCCTTCGCCGACGTCCCGGCGCCCGCGACGCCGCCCGTCACCATGCTCACGCTCGGCTTCCCGCGGGAACGCGTCGCGCACCCGCTCGACGGCTTCGGCATGCTCGTTCCCGAAAAGGAAGGGCGCGAAATCCTCGGCACGCTGTTCACGTCGTCGCTGTTCCGCAACCGCGCGCCCGAGGGCTTCGTCACGCTTTCGACTTACCTCGGCGGCTCGCGCCAGCCGGAAATCGCCCGCCTTCCCGCCGACGCGCAGCGCGAAATCGTCCTGCGCGAGCTCGGCGCGCTGCTCGGCGTCCGCGGCGCGCCCGTGTTCGAGCAGCGCGTCGAAAATCCCTGCGCCATTCCGCAATACGACATCGGCTACGAAGATTTCCTCGCCCGGCTCTCCGCGCTAGAAAAGGCGTTCCCGCTGCGCTTCGCCGGGAATTTCCGCGGCGGCGTCTCCGTCGCCCAGACCATGCTTTCCGCCCTCGACGCGGTCGGGGGCGCATGATTTCCGCCGGAAAAAGAAACGTCGCGCGCGCGAAGGCCGCTCAGCGTTCGACGGCGAAGGGGAAGGCCTCGACGAAGCGTTCCCGCGGCGGAATTTTCGAGAGCCATTCCGCGATGCGGGCGCACGGGAACACTTCGCCCGGCGCCGCGTCGAAGGGAATGTCCCGCTCCGTCAGCACGAAGAGGAGCACGCCTTCCTCGCGGAGCGCGTCGGGATCCTCCACGGAAAAACACATGCGGCGTTCGTGCGCCTCGTCCGGCCGGAGCGCGCAGCGGGTTTTCCCGCCGATTCCGAGGCCGACGACGACGGCCTCGCCCGCCTTGTTGTAGCAGAAAATCGTGAGCGTTCCCGCGATTTCCGGCCTGATCGCGATCGCGACGTTCCGGCTCGCGGCTTCTTTGAAGACGTTGCTCATGCCGGAAATCACCGCGGGAAAGCGCGCGTTCTCCACGGGAACGGAGTCGAGCGGCGCCGGCAGGCGTTTCCCTCCGAGCGCCTTTTCTTCGAGCCCGCGCCGCGTCTCTTCGACGAGGCTTTTTTCGAGGCTCGCGCCGAAATACGCCCTGAAGCGCGGGGCGCGTCCGTCGTCGTATTCCCACAGGTCCGGTTCCGATTCGCGCAGCGCGCGCGTCAGGGCGTTCTTCGCGCTTTCCCGCGCCCGCGCGGGCGCGCCGACGACCGCCGTCCATTCATCGATTCGTTCCGCCATGCGTTCCCGCGCGTTTTTCCGTGCGGCGCCGCACGCGTCCGTGTCCGTGTCGCCTTCGCCTTGCCCGAGCACGCGGTATTCCGTCTCTCCGTCGTGCGTGTGGTCGGCGAGCGTCGTCTGGATCTCCGAGCCTCGCGGGGCGCGTTTCGTGCCCGCGGCGGGCGGCGTCGTCTCTTCGGGGCGCGCGGGCGCCGCGCTTTCGGCCGCGTCCGCGACGGGGTTTCCCTGGGGCGTCGGCGTCGCGCAGGCCGTGAGCAGCAGCGTCGCCGCCGCGCCGAGCGCCGTGAGGAATTTCGTGGTTTCGTTCATTTTTTTCGGAGTTGAAATTTCTTTGCCAAATCGTCGCCTTCATCGTAGCCTCAAGACACGACTTTTCAACAAAAACTTGAAAAAGACGATGCGTTTTCCCTTTCTCCGAATCCTTTTGCCTTTCTTCTGCTTCGCCGCGGCGGCGTTCGCGGCGGGAACGCCCGAATACGTCCTGCGCGAGCTCGGCGAGGGCGAAGTCGAAATCTCCGAATACCGCGGGAACGCGTCGAGCGTGGACGTTCCCGCGAGCGTCGAGGGGCGGCGCGTCGTCTCCGTCGGCGCGTGGGCGTTCGCGGGCAGGAGCTCGCTGCGCAAAGTGTTTTTCCCGTCCTCGCTGCGCGAGATAGGCGAGGGCGCCTTCGCCAACTGCACGGAGCTGGAGCGCGTCGGCTTCCCGGCGGCGCTGCGGAAAATCGGCGCGCGCGCGTTCTTCGGCTGCGCGAAGCTCGCGGACGTCGATCTGGAATACCAGTTCGTGCTGGAGGAGGTGGGGCAGGAGGCGTTCGCGCTCTGCTCCTCGCTCAAGAGCGGGAGCGTCCGGCTCGCCGGCAGTCCGCGCGCGGGGCGCAACGCGTTCCCGCCGGGCGTGAGCGTCGCTTCCGCCGAGCTCCCGAAGCCTCCCGTCGTCGCGCCGCCGCCGCGGCCGACGTTCCCGAGCGTGGACGAACCGCCGCGGAATCCCGCGGGAACGAACTCCGGCAAATACGTGCTGATCTTCGCCAACGAAGAATACGACGCCATGAGCTCCGTCGCCTACGCGGAGCGCGACGGCGCCGCCTTCCGCGACTACTGCGTCGCGACGCTCGGCGTGCCCTCCTCCCAGGTCGAGATGAGGAAAAACGCCTCCGCCCGGGAAATGCGCCGGCAGATAAATAATTTCGTCGCCCGCGGCGAGCGCGCGAAACGCACGGGGCGCGACGTCGAGTTTCTCGTCTATTACGCGGGGCACGGCGTGCCTCTCGGCCGGACGGAAAAATCCTGCCTGCTCCCCTGCGACGGGAGCGCCACCGATCCCGATCCCGCCTTCGAGCTGGGCGAAATCTACCGGAAACTCGGCGGCTCCGGCGCGAAGACCGTGACTTTCTTCATCGACGCCTGCTTCAGCGGAGCCGACCGCAACGGCACGGGCGACGGCCGTCTCGCGCGCGCCGCTCCCGCCGAGACGCCCTCCGCGCTCCCGCCGAACGTCGCCGTGTTTTCCGCCGCCGCGCTCAACCAGTCCGCCTGGGGACTGCCCGAGCAGAAGCACGGCGTGTTCACCTACGCCCTGCTGAAAAAGCTCAAGGAGGCGCGCGGGAACGTTTCCTACGAGGAACTGCGCGACGCGCTCGTCTGGGACGTGCCGGAGACGGCGCAGGCCGCGCGCGGCGTGTCGCAGGACGCTTCCGCCGTCTTCGGCGAAGCCTTCCCGAAAACCCGCAAACTCCGGGAGTGACGGGACCCCGGAGACCCTCAATCCTCATCCGCTTCGATCCATGAAAATTCTTTCGACAGTCCTCGCCCTGTTCTTCGCGGCGGCCGTTTCCGCGCCCGCGGTCACGCCCGAGCAATTCTCCGCGATAGAACAGCGCGCGATGAGCGGCGACGCCAGGGCGCTCTACGTGCTCGGACAGCTCTACGAAATCGGCGACGGCGTTCCCGCCGACAGGAACGTCGCACGCTGCTACTTCCTTTCCGCCGCGCGCCTGGGCAGCGAAGCCGCCAAGGTGAAGCTTGGGCTCGCCGCCACGGCGGGAGAGCTTCCGAGCGTCGCGGACTGCGGGAACGGCGTGAAGATGGAGTTCGTGCGCATTCCCGCGGGAACGTTCATGATGGGCTCGCCGACGAGCGAGGAGGGGCGTTTTTCGGATGAATCGCAGGTGTTTGTGACGATTTCCAGGCCGTTCGCGCTCGGCAAATACGAAGTGACGCAGGCGCAGTGGAAAGCCGTGATGGGCACTGATCCTTCAAAGTTCAAGGGCGACGACCGACCCGTGGAGTGCGTTTCGTGGGACGACGCGAACGCGTTCTGCGAAAAGCTGACGTCGCGGGAACGCGCCGCCGGGCGACTTCCCCAAAACATGAAATTCACGCTTCCGACAGAGGCGCAGTGGGAATACGCGTGCCGCGCGGGAACGACGACGCGGTTCAGCTTCGGGAACTCCGCGAGCGATTTGTGCCGCTACGGAAATTTTTACGACAAGTCCGGCGACCGCAAATACGATGCGGACTACCGCAAGAAGAACAATTGGAAGCTCCCTCCGGACACGGCTTGGGACGACGGTTACGTGGAGACGGCCCCTGTGGGGCGTTATCGCCCGAACGCGTGGGGGCTTTACGACATGCACGGGAACGTGTGGGAATGGTGCGCGGACTACTACAATCCGGAGCTGACCGCAGGAACCGATCCTTGCCGCACGACGCCCGGGAGCGGAGAATACGGTTCGACCCGCGTGGATCGCGGCGGGAGCTGGTGCCTCCCCGTTCGGATCTGCCGTTCGGCGATTCGCGCCTGCAGCTCGCCGGGCTACCGCTTCGACGGCTTGGGGTTTCGTGTCTGTGCAGTTCAAGAGCACTGATCCGTCGATTCTGAGCTAAGAAAAGAGGAGGTTCCGAAACGTTCGGCTCGTGAGTCC
>JBJEVP010000186.1:0-2035 GCA_051884475.1 Candidatus Spyradosoma sp. | reverse complement strand
GGCGAAGGCGCGATAGACGAGCACGTGGTAGAGCGCGACGAGCGGGACGCCGAGGCAGGCGATGACGAGCATCGTCGTCAGCGTCTTCGGCGAGGCGGAGTCGTAGATCGTCAGCGAGTTCGCGGCGTCGCCGAGCGCGGGAACGAGATTCGGGAACATGCCGACGCCGACGGTGAGGACGAGCAGGGCGATCGTCGCCGTCGTGCCGCAGAACGCGAGCTTGTAGGTGCGGCAGCGCAGGAAGACGCCCGTCGCGATCATCGCGAGCATCGCCAGCACGGGAACGGCGCCGAGCGCGGGAACGCTCTCGAAGTTCGCCGCGCCGGGGCGTTCGCCCGCGAACAGCACGAACGCCGTGAGCGCGATGTGGAAGATCGCCGCGAACGCGAAAAGGCCGGGCAGAAGCAGGTCGATCTTGAAGCGCACGACCTCGCCCGTCTTCATGCGCAGGAACAGCGCGCCGTGCAGCGCGAAGAGCGCGACCGCGAGCACGCCGGAGAGCAGCGGAATCGGTTCGAGCAGGTTGAGCAGCCCGAACGCGCCCGCGTCGATTTCGCCCGCCGCGTTCACGGGCATTCCCGTGACGAGGTTGCCGACCGCCACGCCGAGCAGCAGGGCGACGAGCGCGCTGCACGCGGAAAAGACCGCGTCCCACAGCCGCCGCCACGCGCGGCTTTCGCCCTTGCTCCGCACTTCGAGCGCGACGGCGCGGAAGATCAGCGCGCCGAGCAGCAGGATCAGCGCCGTGTAAAGCCCGCTGAACACGCCCGCGTAAACGTGCGGGAACGCCGCGAAGAGCGCGCCGCCCGCCGTGAGCAGCCAGACCTCGTTCCCGTCCCAGACGGGGCCGATGGAGTTGAGCGCGAGGCGCCGCTCGTCGTCGCCCTTGAACGCGGGCAGAATGATGCCGACGCCGAGGTCGAAACCGTCGAGCGCCGCATAGGCGATGAAGAGCACGCCGAGAAGGCCGAACCAGATAGTGTTTAAGTCCATGGGAAAAATCGGTTGCAGGTTGCAGGTGACAAGTGACGGGAAAACGGCAGGTCGGAACGCGGGAGACTCACGATTCCGGGTCGCCGGCGGCGGCGATTTCCTTCGGGCCCTGCCGCACTTTCTTCAGCAGAAGCGCGACGAAGAGCGCGAACATCACGGCGTAGATCAGCGTGAAGAAGATCAGCGAAAACCAGAGCTGCCCGGCGGAGACGTTCGTCGAGAACGCGTCCTTCGTCTTGAGCAGCCCCTGCACGATCCACGGCTGGCGGCCGACCTCCGTCGCGATCCAGCCCATCTGCAGCGCGAAATGCGGAACGACGCACGCGGGAACGCAGAGCGCGAGCCACCAGCGCGTCGAAAGAAGCTTCCCGCGGAACCACAGCAGCAGCCCGACGCCCGCGACCGCGACCATCACGCACCCGCCGTAGACCATCCAGTGAAAGCCCTGGAACGTGAGCTGCAGCGGCGGACGCTCCTCCGCGGGAACGTCGTCGAGCCCGAGCACGCGGTTCTCCGGCGTCACTTCGAGCCCCTTGCCGAGCATGACGCTGACGACGCCGGGAACGCTGAGCCCGCGCACCGTGCCCGCCTCTTCGTCCACGTAGCCGATGACGTGGAAGCCCGCCGGCTCGGACGAATCGAAGATGCCCTCCATCGCGGCGAACTTCACGGGCTGCGTCTTTTCAAGAAGCATCGCGCTCGCGTGTCCCGACGCGAACAGCAGCACGAGCGCCGCCGCCGCCATCGCCAGCGCCGTCTTCAGCCCGCGCTCCGCCGCGGGAACGCAGCGCTTCTTCAGCAGATGCCACGCGCTGACGGCGAGCGCGAGAAACGCGCCCGTGCACCATGCCGCGACGAGCACGTGCCACAGCCGGTCGATCGTCGAAGGATTGAAGACCATCGCCCAGAAATCCGTGATTTCGGCGCGCAGCCCGTTTTCCGTCTCGACGAGATGGTAGCCCGCCGGCGTCTGCATCCACGAGTTCGCGACGAGAATCCACAGCGCGCTCAGATGCGCGCCGAAGCACACCATGATCGTCGA
>JBJEVP010000185.1:0-2051 GCA_051884475.1 Candidatus Spyradosoma sp. | reverse complement strand
CGCGGCGATGAGGCGTTTCGCGCGGGCGCGATTTTTTCTCGCGGCGTGGTGGGCGAATCTCGCCGCCGTCGCGCTGATTTCCGCGCTGGGGCGGCTCGCGCTTTGGATTTTCCCGGCGGAAGCGGGCGGCGCTCTTTTTTCCGCCGAAGCCGGCGAGGCGTGGAGCGTCGGCGCGCGCTTCGACCTGATGACGGGCGCGTATCTCTCGCTCCCGATTCTGTCGGCGTGGCTCGTCGCCCTGGCGTTCCCGCGAAAACGCTCCTCGGCGCTGCGCTGCGGCCTGGGCGTTTCGCTCGCGCTTGATCTGCTTCTCGTCGGCGTGTGGGTCGCCGATTTCGGATTTTTCGGCGAATACGGCGACCAGTTCAACGTGTGGGCGCTCGGCGTGTTCAACGACGACGCGGGCGCGATTTTCGGCACCGTGCTCGCGGATTATCATTGGGGACGCTACCTCGCCGCCTTCGTCGCGGGAACGGCGCTTTGCGCGTTCGCGATTCCGCGTCTGAACCGCGCGGCGCTGCGTTTTTCGGCGCGACGCGCGCGCGGCGTCGCGGGAACGCTCGTCCTTTTCGCCGCGACGCTCGTCTGCGCCGCGTTCTGCTTCCGCGGAGGATTCGCGCGGCGTCCGCTCGGGCTGCGCGACGCCGCCGTCTGCGCGACGGACAAGCTCAACCGGCTCATCGTCAATCCGGCGTTTCTGCTGAAGCACGTCTTCCTCGACATGCGGGAAATCTCCAACGGCGGCGCGCGCCCGGCGTTCGTGCACGACGTTCCCGAGCAGGCGCGGCGGCTCTTCGGCGCGCCCGCGGAGACGCCGGCGGAAATCGAAGCGCTCATCACCAAAAAGAACCGCAGGCTGAACCCGAACGCGCCCGCGCCGAAACGCGTCTATCTCTTCGTGATGGAGAGCTACGACGCCTGGCCGCTCGCGGAAAAATACGCGCCGCTCGGGCTCGCGGACTCGGTCGCGAAACTGCGGGAACGCGGCGCCTCGTCCGAGAATTTCATCTCCGGCGCCTCGGGGACGATGCTCTCGCTTTCGGCGCTCATGTCGGGCGTGCCGCACGTGGACGTCGCGCAGAACTACCGTCCGAACGGCAGTCGCGCGCTCGCGACGGCGACGGCGAAAATCTTTTCCCGACTCGGCTACAGGACGCGCTTCGCCTACTGCGGCTACGGCATGTGGCAGCACGTCGAGACCTACGCGCGCGACCAGGGATTCGACGAAATCGTGCTCGGCAGCGACGTCGCCGACTGCCCGGAAACGCTCAAGGGCGAATGGGGCGTGCCCGACGGTTTTCTGTTCGAGCGCCTCGCGGAGCTCGCGCGCGCGGACGGCGAGACGCCCGTCTTCACGCTCGTGCTGAGCGCCTCTTACCACCCGCCCTACAATCTGCCGCTCGACGATTTCGGCTGCCCGCCCGTCGTCGTTCCCGCCGAGCTCGCGGACGCCTGCGGCGGACGCGCGACGCCGAACGAGCTGCGGCATTTCCGCTACGCGGACCGCGCGCTCGGGAAATTCGTCGAAGCCGTCGGGAGCTTTGACCCGGACGCGGTCTTCGCCGTCACGGGCGACCATTTTTCGCGCCGCTTCATCGGGAAAAATCCCACGCTCGCGGAGCGCAAGCAGGTGCCGTTCGTCGTCGCCGGCGGCGGCGTTCCCGCGGGAACGAAACTGCCCTTCGGCACGCACGCGGACGTCGTGCCGACGCTGCTCGCGCTGTGCGCGCCGGAAGGCTTCGAATACGCGAGCTTCGGCGAAAATCTGTTTTCGGAGGCGGCGCGTTCCCGTCGCTGCGCCTTCGGAGAAAACGTCGTCCTGCACGCGGACGGCGGCTTTCTTTACGGTTCGCCGGACGAGCGCTACGGCGAGCCCGTTCCGTCCGAGCTCGCGGCGGAAATGACCGCGGACGCCGACGCGCTCCGCGCCCTCGCCTGGACTTATTTCGAAAAAACCGAACCCGCGACGCCGCGCGCGGAAACGAAAGGAACTGAACGACCATGAAAGGCATCGTATTGGCGGGAGGCTCGGGAACGCGCCTCTATCCCAT
>JBJEVP010000184.1:0-2057 GCA_051884475.1 Candidatus Spyradosoma sp. | reverse complement strand
TCGGTTACGTTCTCGGCTCGATCCCGTTCGCGGTGATCGTCGCGAAGCGCCACGGCGTGGACATTCTGCACGCCGGCAGCGGCAACCCCGGCGCGACCAACGTCAAGCGCACCTGCGGCAAGGCGGCGGGCAATCTCGTGTTCTTCCTCGACATGTTCAAGGGCTTTCTCGCGGCGTTCCTGCCGTGGATCGCGCTCAGCCCGATTTCGGTCGTTCCGGAGCAGCAGGACGCCTGGCCTCATGTGATCGCGATCGCGCAGCTCTGCGGCTTCGCGGGAGCGCTGCTCGGGCACTGCTTCTCGATGTTCCTGAAGTTCAAGGGCGGCAAGGGCGTCTCGACGACGATCGGCGGGCTGCTCGGCGCGATGCCGATCGCCGTGCTCGTCGGGCTCGTCGTCTGGCTCGCGGTGTATTTCCCGACGCGCATCGTCGCGATCGCGTCGATGGTGTTCGGGCTCTCGCTGCCGCTCACGTCGATGATTCTCGCCAAGGCGTTCCCGCAGCTCGGCTACACGACGATTCACGTCGGCTTCTGCCTCGTCGTGGCGATCTTCATCATCATCATGCACCGTTCGAACATCGCCCGCCTGATGCGCGGCGAAGAAAACTCGTTCAGGAAGAAATGACCGCGCGTTCCCGCGGGCGCGCACGCAGTTAAAATTCAATTACATTTTTTTAAGATGGAAAAAACGAAAATCGGCATCGGATTCATCGGCTTCGGCACGGTCGGGCAAGGCGTCTGGAAACACCTGCAGGCGCAGCGCGAAGAACTGGAAAACCGCCTCGGCGTGGAAATCGCGTTCCCGCGCGTCGCCGTGCGCGACCTCAAGCGCGAACGCAGCGTGAGCGTTCCCGAAAACGTGCTCACGACGGACCCGACGGCGGTCGTGAACGATCCCGCGGTGAACATCGTCTGCGAGCTCATGGGCGGCACGACGAAGGCGAAGGACTACACGCTCGCCGCGCTGAAGCACGGCAAGGTCGTCGTCTCCGCGAACAAGGCGCTCATCTACGAATTCGGGCGCGAAATCTTCGACGCCGTCAAGCAGTTCGGCGGGCACTACTACTTCGAGGCGTCCGTCGCGGGCGGGATTCCGATCATCAAGACGCTGCGCGAAGGCCTCGTCGCCAACCGCTTCGAATCCATCGCCGGCATCATCAACGGCACCTGCAACTACATTCTTTCCCGCATGGAGGCGGAGGGAAAATCCTACGAGGAGATTCTCCGCGACGCGAAAAAACTCGGCTACGTCGAGGCGGACGACCGGCTCGACCTCGACGGCTGGGACGCGTTCCACAAGGCGGTCATTCTCGCCTTCCTCGCCCACGGGAAATGGGTCTCGGAGCACGACGCGCTCGTCGAAGGCATCCGCGACGTGACGCTCGAGGACATGCACCGCGCGCGCGACTTCGGCTACCGCATCAAGCTGCTCGGCATGATCCGCCGCAACTTCAAGACGGGCGCGCTCTCGCTCGGCGTCTATCCCGCGCTCATTCCGCTGGACAAGACGCTCGCGCGCGTGGACGGCGTGTACAACGCGATCAAGCTCGCCGGCGACGTCGCGGGAACGACGATTCTCATCGGCCGCGGCGCGGGCCAGGACGCGACGTCCTCCGCCGTCATCTCCGACATCGTGGACGCAATGATCGGCATCCGCGACGACGCGCACAAATTCCTCACGCCGAGCGACATCGACGCGTGCTACCGCCTCGGCGAAAGCGCGCGCATGGCGACGATGGACGAAATCCGCTCGAAATTCTACCTGCGCATTTCGATTCTGGACGAGCCGGGAACGCTCGTCGGGCTCTATCAGGCGCTGGCGAAGCACAACGTCTCCGTCTCGCGCGTCATCACCTACGAAAACCCGGAAGACAAGAACTCCCCGGTGAAGAGCGGCACGATCACGCTCGCGACGTATCCGACCTCCGAAGCCGTGATGGAACGCGTCGTGAACGACCTGAAGGCGCTCCCGCAGATCCTCACGAAGCCGCTTCTGCTCCGCATCTACGAGCCGACGCGCGAGTGATTCTCCCGCCGTTCCTCCTCTTCAAAAAAA
>JBJEVP010000183.1:0-2059 GCA_051884475.1 Candidatus Spyradosoma sp. | reverse complement strand
GCGTTCCCCAAGCGCGCGCTTCGCGGCGCGCATGGGGTTACTTTTGTTTCGCCCCTCCGGGGCGCGGGCGGCACTTGGGGAGAAGCGGCGTCGCGCCGCTTTTTCAGTTGAGAATTGAGAGTTGAAAATTGAGAGATTGAACCGGGAAGGAACAGAAGAGAAAGAAGCGGGAAAAAAGAGGAGTGATGATAGGAGAGAGATGAGAGGAATAATGGATAACTGATAATGAACAATGAATAGTTCTCACTGAGGTTTTTGCCCGAGCAAAAACTTTGAACACTCAATTATCCATTATCCACTATCCATTATTCATTACGTTATGGTGCGCGGCGCCGAAAAAAAAATTCGGCTTCGCCGAGAAAAAACGGCTTGCCAGCCGTTTTTTTTTTGCAAAATCGAACCTCAGAAAAGAGACGGGACCGCCGTCTCCGCTCGTTTTTCACGCCATTTCAAAATAACCATTCAAAAAAATCACACGCAATGAAGACATCAAAATTGCTTATCACTTCACTCCTCGCTGCCGCGACGTTGAGCGTTCCCGCGTACGCGGACGACGTCTCCGGCGATGTCGCCGTCAGCGCCGGTAATTCCACGGCGTACGTCATGACAGACGATACGACGTTTACATTTACGAACAATCCGACGCTCACGGGTTCCATTTCCGGTGCGTACACGCTGACGACAAGCGGGAACGCGACGCTCGCCACCGGATTCGGCGGAACCGACGACACGCGTTGGACGGACGGCAACCTCGTCGTGAGCGCCGGAACGCTGCAGTGGGGACAGGGTAACACCGGCGCGGCTTCAGCGAATCAGACGAAAGCGTTGGGGAAAACGATTTCGGTTTCCTCCGGCGCCGCATTGAAAATCCATCTTTGGACCGGCAAGGATTTAGACACATCGACGGACGGGAAAGTCAACATTACATCTAAAATCATTCTGAACGGAACTTCCACTTTGGAGACTGCGGACGGGTCCTACTATTTCTCCGGCGGCATCCAGGTCGGAGACGGCTCCACTGAGGGCACGGCGACTTTCAGAGCGAATTGGGACAAGGCGATCGTCATAAGTTCTCTTTCCGGCTCGGGAACGATGAATTTCGTCGGGGCGAACACCACTTGGGGTGCGCCGCTTTTCTCCCTCGGCGGGAACGGTGGCTTTTCGGGCACTCTGAACGTGACTTCCACAAGCTTACACTTGACTTCCGAGAACGCCGCGAGCGGCGCGACGTTGAACATCGCCGGCGGTGCGTCTCTTTATTTGGACGCCACGACGAACAACGTCAAAGGTCTTTCCGGAAGCGGAAGCGTCGTCGCCGCGACAGCGGGCAATACGCTTGCGATCGCGACCGAAACCGGAGTGACCAACACTTTCTCTGGGACGGTGGGCACGAGCACGTCTGCGGTGGGGCTTTCCGTCAGCGGCTCGGGAACGCAGACGCTCGCGGGAACGAGTTATCTCGGCGACGTTTCCGTCACGGGCGGTTCGCTCTCGCTCGGCGGCACGGTTTCGCTCGCGAACACCGTCTCGGTTTCCGGCTCGGCTTCCGTTTCCGTGAACGATTCCGTTATTTTCATTCTCAACGACAGTTACAAAGCCGATGACACTTGGACGTTGATTTCCGGCGGTTCGAGCGTAAGCGGTTGGAGCAATCTGACGCTGAACAATTTCCGCAAGGCGGACGGTTCGCTTTTCAGTGGGCGTTCGGGAATCAGCGTAGGAACCTCCGGTGTAGTGTCGATTACGGAGGGCACGTCTGCAAGTCTCATTTGGAACGGCACTTCCGGAAATTCGACGTGGAACACGAGCACGACGAACAAGAACTGGACGAACGACAATCTTCCCTCTGAGGACAAAGCGGACAGCTTCTACACGCTCGACAACGTGACGTTCAAGTCGCTTGAAAATGTCGTCACGACCGTGACACTCGAAAACGGCGCGGACATCAAGGTCGGCGACATGACGGTCGAAAGCGGCGATTACACGCTCAACGCCGGCGCCGGCAACAGCGCGACGATTTCCGGCTCAACGCTGAGTGTGGCTAAAGGTGCGTCGCTGC
>JBJEVP010000182.1:0-2059 GCA_051884475.1 Candidatus Spyradosoma sp. | reverse complement strand
ATGCCCTTGCTGCCGCCCCGAGCCGTGATGATCGCGAGTTTTACGTTTTTCATTTCAGCGTTTTTTTAGAGAGGAAATAAACCGGACAAAAATTTCGCAGAGTCGGAACTTGGAAGATACGAGCCCGAAATGCTCTCTCGCGTCCTCCCAATCTCGACCGCACGACCGCCAAGAAGCTTTACGGAACGCGAAATCGATGCCACGAACAACGCCGTTTTCATCAAGCATGAAGTTTTCCGGATTCGGATCTCCGCCCCATGTCAAACCATGCCGATGCGCACTTTCCATAAGTTCTTCACAAAGCTTTTCCCGACCGCTAAAAGAACCGAGAGGTTTTCCGCGGATCAATTCCGTGAACACCACGCGCTCCCTCAAAATCCCGCGCACATGCCTTTCGGCAATCAGATAAATTCGAGCCGGGAACGTGAAGCCTTTTTCATATGAACTTTCCACGATTCGGATCATATCCCCCCTCCCGATTGAGCAAAAAGTTTCGCGAAATGCCCGTAAAACAGAGAAGCGAGTCTTTCTGAAAATCTTTTTTGCGACGAACGGCACGGACAAAGACGCACCGAACATTTTCGTCTCACGAATTTCCCGCGAAGTCTCTGTCTTTTGCAGCAGAACCCCGTCGCCCCACGCCCTCTCCAGTGATTCAAAAACGGAGCACCAGTCCGTTTCCGCGTCTGCGAGATATGAGACGCGAAAACCGTCGGCGGTCGTTTTTCGGCGGATTTTGTTCTCCATGCCCATCAGACACACTCCTTTCGAATTGTCTGCTCCAACAGCCGTTCCCATTGGACGCCGATTTTTTTCGGGGAGAATTTGTCAGCGATTTTGAGAGCAACGCGCGCGAGGAGTTCGCGCAAGGCGTCGAAGCCGAACGCCACGGAAGAATTAGTGAAGAAAACGAGATTCATGGAAAAGCGGAAAATCATCGTTAAAATCAGACGCCGCGACGCGACGGATGCAGCAGGCGCCCGAACCAGTCCTTCGCGCGATAGAGCGCGCGTTTCAGCGGATGCAGGTAACCGTAGCCGTCCACGACGGCGAGCTTGCCCAGCACGTTGAACGTGTGCAGACCGACGTGCCAGACCGAGCTGACATCCGAAAAATGCCGCGCGACCTCGCGCACCGAAAATTCGCCGTTTCCGAACTTCATTTCGTAAAACACGACGCCCGCGCCGTATTTGCGGTTGCAGTCCTGCGCGACGCGGAGCACGCGCCCGTCGGCGAGTTTGAGGAAGTAGCCGGCGCCGCGCGCGGAATCGTCGGGGAAGCGGATCGTCTTCCAAGGCTTCGTTTCATAGGGTCCGAAGCGCGTTCCCGTAGTCGAACGGTACACGCCGAGCTCGTTCCCGCAGTCCGCGCCCGGCTCGTCCACGCGCGTGGCGAAGCAGAGCCACGTTCCCGCGAAGGCGTCGGAGAGAATCGCGTCGGCGAGCGGCGCGTCGCAGAGCGTTCCCGCGGGCGCGGCGGTCGAGGTCGCCGCGTCGTAAAGAAAGAGCGGCGACTTTCCGGACTCGCCGTTTTCCGGATGAATGAAGATTTTTTCGCCTTCGCGGTAAATCGCCGGGAACGAATAGTGATACTTGTCCTCGATCACGGGAACGACTTTGTCGAGCACGAAACGTCCGTCCGGCGTGCGCGTGATTTCGAGCTTGGAGATGCGCCCCCAGCGGCGCGTGACCTCGCGGCGGCGGCCGACCTGATAAATCTTCGCGGGCGCCTTATCGAGCATCATTTCTTCGACGAGCACCTCGATTTTGTCGTCCTCGGCGGAAAGGATGAACGGGTCTGCGAACCAGCCCTTGTCGTAGCCGCGCCAATCGAGCCACGCGATTTTGAACGGCTTGAAGACCGCGGATTCGTCGTAGTCGAAAAAGCCGATGTTCCAGGCTTTTTTCTTATAAACTTCGCGCTCCCAGCGCTTGTATCTTTTATAGAGATTCATGATTTTTCAAGGGGTAAGACTGATGACGGTCTGACTGAAAATTTTCTCCTCGCGCGGGAATTTTTCAAAGGCGCACGCGCCCACGGGAATCGCCGAGAACAAAAA
>JBJEVP010000181.1:0-2074 GCA_051884475.1 Candidatus Spyradosoma sp. | reverse complement strand
TTTCCGAATCCGTCGGCGCGTGGTGGAACGCGCTCGGCTGGGACGCGCAGATTTTTTACGCCGTGGGCGGGATCGCGCTCGCGGTCGTGCTGATTCAGGCGGCGCTCACGCTCGTCGGCATCGGCGACGTCGGCGCCGAGACGCCCGGCGACCTCGCGCCCGACGCGGACGCGCCGCACGACGCCGGGCTCGGGCTGATTTCCGTGCGCACGCTGACGGCGTTTTTCCTCGGATTCGGGCTCACGGGCGGGCTGCTGCTCGACGCGGGAACGGCGTTCCCGTGGGCGCTCGCGGGCGCGGCGGCGGTCGGCGTCGCGTTCATGCTGATCATTTTCTGGATCATGAAGATGCTCTACGGGCTGCGCTCCTCCGGGAACGCGGACATCGCTTCGGCGAAGGGCGCGACGGGAACGGTCTACGTCGCGATCGCCCCGTGCCGCGCCGCCGGCGGGCAGGTCGAAGTGCTCGTCAGCGGGCGCGTGATGACGCTTCCGGCGCTGAGCTCCTCCGCGGAAAAAATCCCCGCGGGAACGCTCGTCCGCGTCGTCGAAGTCCTCCCGCCGAACATTCTCGTCGTCGAGAAAGTCGGGAGCTGAGTCCGCCGCGCCCGTCTTTTCCTTTTTTTCTCCAACCACAAAATCGCAAAAAAACATGCTGTTCTACATCGCCGCAGGAATCGTCATCCTCATTCTCACGACGTTTTTCGCGTTTTCCGCGCGCTACAAACGTTGTCCGTCCGACCGCATTCTCGTCGTTTACGGGAAAGTGGAGGGCGGCCGCTCCGCCAAGTGTCTGCACGGCGGCGGCACCTTCGTCTGGCCGATCGTGCAGGATTATCAGTATCTCGATCTGACGCCGCTGCCGATCGACATCCGCCTCGAAGGCGCGCTCTCGAAGCAGAACATCCGCGTCAACACGCCGTCCACGTTCACCGTCGGCATTTCGACGGAGCCGGGCGTGATGGAAAACGCCGCCGAGCGCCTGCTCGGGCTCGGGCTCGTCGAAATCAAGGACCTCGCGAAGGACATCATTTTCGGGCAGATGCGCGTCGTGCTCGCGACGATGGACATCGAGGAAATCAACGCCGACCGTGACAAGCTCATCGCGAACATTTCCGGCGGCGTCGAGGTCGAGCTCCGCAAGGTCGGCCTGCGCCTGATCAACGTGAACATTCAGGACATCACGGACGCGTCGGGCTACATCGACGCGCTCGGCCAGGAAGCCGCCTCGAAGGCGATCAACGAGGCGAAGGTGAAGGTCGCCCAGGCGCAGCGCGACGGTGAAATCGGCGCCGCCGAGGCGCGCAAGGACCAGGCGATCCGCGTCGCCGCGGCGCAGGCGGAAGCCACGAAGGGCGAAAACCTCGCGGCGATCGAAGTCGCCAACTCCAACGCCGACCGCCGCACCAAGGAGGCGGAGGCGAACCGCCTCGCGACCGCCGCGGAAAAGGTCGCCGCCGCGAAGGCGCTCGAAGAATCCTACGTCGCCGAAGCCGAAGCGGAAAAACAGCGCGCGTCCCGCGAAAAAGCTTCGCAGGAGGCGAACATCATCGTTCCCGCCGAGATCGACAAGCAGCGCATCATCGTCGAAGCCGAGGCCGAAGCGGAAAAAGTCCGCCGCACGCAGCTCGGCGAGGCGGACGCCGTGCGCTACATGAAGCAGGCGGAGGCGGACGGCATCAAGTCCGTCAGATTCGCCGAGGCGGAAGGCCTGAAGATGAAGCTGCTCGCGGAGGCGGAAGGCACGGAGGCGCTCCTCGTCAAGAAGGCGAAGGGCTTCGACAGCATCGTCGCGGCGTGCCGTTCGACGGAAGGCGCGCAGAACCTGCTCCTCGTCGAACAGCTGCCCGTCATCGTGTCCGAACAGGTCAAGGCGATCTCGAACCTCAAGATCGACAAGATCACGGTCTGGGATTCCGGCAAGGGCGGCGACGGGAACGGCAAGGGCTCGACGGCGAATTTCCTCTCGGGGCTCGTCGGCGCGCTCCCGCCGCTGCACGAGCTCGCCGGGAACGTCGGCGTGAAGCTCCCCGGCTACCTCGGCGAGCCCGCGGCGCCCGCTCCCGCGGAACCGC
>JBJEVP010000180.1:0-2075 GCA_051884475.1 Candidatus Spyradosoma sp. | reverse complement strand
TCGTTGAACGCGGCGACGAACGCGCTCCCGTAGAGCACGGCGAGCATCGGCACGAGTTTTCTTATTCCGGACATGAATCTTTCTTTCCTTCGTTTCCCGTCCATTTCTTCGGGACCTCGCGCCGGAAAACGAAAAACGCGCCGCCCGTCAACTGGGCTTACGTTGAGACGGCTCAACCGCGCGTTGAATTCTGAGGAGGAAATTTTATGCTTCGGCCGTCCTCGCACAAGAAAATTTCCGCGCCTTTTTCGCCGCCGTTCCCGTTTTTTTTCTGAAGAGGAGCGCAATTGCGGTTTGCCGTTTCGCGGTTTGCGTGTAGGATTTCCCGCAGAAGAAGTCATGAAGAAATTTGCGATCATCGGGGCGGGAAACATGGGCGGCGCGCTCGCGCGCGGGCTGATCTCGCGGGGCGTGTGCGCGGCGGACGAAATCGTCTGCACGGCGAAGAGCGGCGCGACGCTCGACAGGCTCGCCGCCGCCGTTCCCGGAATCGGCATTTCGACGGACGACCGCGCCGCCGCCGCGTCGGCCGAGACCGTCGTGCTCGCCGTGAAGCCCTGGCTCGCGGAAGGCGTTCTGCGCGACGAAATCGGTGCTCCCGCGCTCGCGTCGGCGCGCGCGCTCGTCTCCGTGGCGGCGGGCGTTTCGCTCGCGCGGCTGCGCGCGGCGGCGGGCGTTCCCGCGCTTCCGATCTTCGTCGCGATTCCGAACACGGCGATCGCCGTCGCGCAGAGCATGACCTTCGTCGCGGCGGACGACGTCGCCGACGAGGCGGCGCGCGCGCGCGTGCTCGGCGTGTTTTCCCGTCTCGGAAAGGCGGCGCTCGTTCCCGAGGCGCAGCTCGCCGCGGGAACGGCGATCGCCTCCTGCGGAATCGCGTTCGCGATGCGCTACGCCCGCGCCTCGACGGAGGGCGGCGTCGAGCTCGGACTGCGCGCGGACGTCGCGCTCGAAGCCGTGCTTCAGACGATGAAGGGCGCGGCGGAATTGCTCGCCGCGGGCGGGGAACATCCCGAGAGCGCGATCGACAAGGTGACGACGCCCGGCGGAATCACGATACGCGGGCTCAACGCGATGGAGGAGGGCGGATTCTCCGCGTCCGTCGTGCGCGGGCTGCGCGCCTGCGGTTCCCGCTGACGTTTTTTTTCACGGAGTTTTTTGAAAAATGCAGAAACGCATCACGGTGAAGGTCGGGAGCAATGTGCTGACGCGCGCCGACGGAAATTTGGACTTCACGCGGATGAGCGCGCTCGTCGATCAGATCGTCGAGCTGCGCCGGCGCGGGATCGAGGTCGTGCTCGTGTCCTCGGGCGCGGTCGCCTCCGGACGCGGCGAGATGCGCATCGACGCCTCGGCGCTCGACGACGTTTCGTCGCGGCAGCTCTTTTCCGCCGTCGGCCAGGCCAAGCTGATGAACCGCTATTTCGAGCTCTTCCGCAACGACGGGATTTTCTGCGGGCAGGTGCTCACGACGAAGGAGAATTTTTCGGACGGCGAACATTATCTGAACCAGAAGCGCTGCGTCGAAGTGATGCTCGCCAACGGCGTCGTGCCCGTCGTGAACGAAAACGACACTGTTTCCGTGACCGAGCTGATGTTCACGGACAACGACGAGCTTTCCGGGCTCATCGCCGAAATGGTCGGCGCGGACGCGCTCGTGATTCTCTCGAACGTGGACGGAATTTTCGACGGCGATCCCGCCGATCCGCGTTCCCGCGTGATCCGCGAAATCCGCGCGGACGACGCGGTCGAGAAATTCGTCTCCGACGGAAAGTCTTCGCACGGCCGCGGCGGCATGGCGTCGAAATGCGGAGTCGCCCGGAGAATCGCCGCGGGCGGCATTCCCGTGATCATCGCGAACGGCCGGCGCGAAGACGTTCTGCTGAAGATTTTCGACGATCCCGCGGGAACGCTCTGCACGCGGTTTCTTCCGCGGGAAGACAGCCGCCGCGAGCACGGCGGAAGCTCCTTCGGGGCCGTTTGAGGTTCGTCTTTTCTGTTTGATTTCTAATTTTTTTCAAAAAAATCATGCACATCTATTTCATGGGAATCTGCGGCACGGCGATGGGCAACGC
>JBJEVP010000179.1:0-8036 GCA_051884475.1 Candidatus Spyradosoma sp. | reverse complement strand
TCCATCTGTGTTTCAAAACAAAACGTTCCCGCGAGAAAGCTCCCGCGGGAACGAACACATAATGAAAACTTCAAAATCGCTTTGAAGCTTTCGGCGAACATCACTTCGCCGAAATTTCTACTTCGTGCGGCGACGACGACGTGCCGCGACCAGTGCCAGCGCGCCCAGACCCGCCAGCAGTCCGAACGCCGACGGCTCGGGGATGGAGGCTGTCAAGTGAGCTGCGGACAGAATCTCCTCTTGCGTTTTCGCGCCGCTCAAAATCTGAAATTCAGCAATCAGCCCTGCGAACGAGCCCTGCTGACTATCGGAAGACGCGCTGCCGAACGCAGAGGCCGCACCGCCGCCGTTATCGCACGCTGCCGAAGCTAAGTTGCTGATCGACCCGACGTCTGCGCCGTCAACATAGAAAGTCGCGATTCCCGCCGCCGCGTCGTAGGATACGGCGAGGTTATACCAAGTGCCCGTCGAGAACGTAACCGACGACGTCAAATTGTGATGTGCCTTGTTCTTCGCGAGGAGATCCAACTGTCCACCGTTCAATCCGAAGGCAAGACCTGCGTCATTCTTTGAACCCGTTCCGAAAATGAACTGTTCACCGGAGACTGAATCGAAATTCACGTACGTGATCAGTGTGAAACTCTGAGCACCACTCCCGATTTTGAGCGCGCCCTCGCCGTTTCCCCAATAGGCGGAACCGGCAGTCCTCACATACTGTGTCGTGCTGAGGTCTATCGCCTGGCCAAGGGATTCCGTCAATTCGTAGTCGCCGAACTTCGTGCCGATGTCTAACGTCGAATCGACGTAGGTCGCTGTCCCGGAGTCCGTACCGTCCCTAGATTCGCCGGCAACCACGATGCCGGTTGAAGCGGTCGTGCCGTCGAACGTCCAGACTGTATCCGTAAACGCGTTCGCGAGGGCGGTTCCCGCGACGAGGAGCGAGGTGATTGCGATGATGTTTTTCATAAGGGTATATCTTACTTTGTGTGTGTTGAGTATAGAGAGATTTAATACTTCATTATAATTTAGTCAAGAAAATGTTTTTAAGGGGACGTCTCTTGCCTTGAAGCGAGAAATTTGCGCTCGTTCAATCAAGGGCAGATGAAACCGAAGCGCGTCACCGTTCTGCTGAAGCCGGAGCTTTATGCTCTGGCGGAGCGGCTTGCGCAGGAGGCGGGTAAGAACGTCTCGGAGTTGGTGCGTGCGCTGATAGCGGAAAAACTGCGGGAGAAGAGCATTTTTTACGATCCCGCGTGGCTGAAGATGCCGCAGGGGGCGCGCACGGATCTGGCGACGCCGGCGGCGAAGGCGGAGTTTCGCGAAAAAGTGCGGGACCGTCTCGCCCGCGCCCGCGCCGCGAAGCGGGATCGCCGAAGCGGAATTTGATGACGACGCTCGTCCGCGTCTTCCCGCGGGAATCAGCCCAGGGCGCGAATGAAGTCTTCGAGAAAGGAGAGTTTTTCCGCGTCGGGAGCGTCGGGCGGCGGGAACGGGGCGTCGAAGCATGCGGCGCAGCGGCGACGGGCGATCCGACAGAGCGTTCCCGGCGTTTCTCCGAAAAGCGCGGAAACGAGCCTCAGCCCGCGAAAGGCGCGGGAAAGCGGGCCCGCGTGCAGATGGGCGGCGGGCGCGGCGAGCACGACGACGTCGGGACGGAAGAGGAGCACGGCGCTCGTGAGTCCGGGCGCGTAGAATTTTATGCGGGAATTGAAGAACTGCAGGTAGCGCACGGGAACGCCGAGCGCGCGGATGCGTTCCCGCCGCGCTTTCCCGCAGGGCAGGAAGGAGACGACGGCGCAGTCTCCGCCGCTCGCGTCGAGACTCGCGGCGAGCCGGAGCAGTCCGTCCGCGCGCGGCGCGTTTTCCGCAAGCGAGTCCGTCAGAAAGAGCAGACGCATTTTTTTTGAAAAAATCAGAAACGAGGAATCGGGTTTTCTTTTCGTTCCTCGTTCCCGATACCGCTTCATTCCCAGTCGAGGCCGATGTCGATCCAGGGCACGTTGTGCGTGAGCGCGCCGCTGGAGACGAAGTCCGCACCGACCGTGCCGAGCACGGGCAGGCTCTCGATCGAGACGCCGCCGCTGATCTCCGTCCACGCTTCGTCGCCGATGAGCGCCACGGCTTTTTTCAGATCTTCGAGGGAAAAATTGTCGAGGAGGATGATGTCCGCTCCCGCTTCGAGCACGGGCGGAATCTGCGCGACGGAATCGACTTCGACTTCGCAGAGCAGGTCGGGGCGCGCTTCGCGGGAGTGGCGGACGAGCTGGGCGAGGCGCGTTCCCGCGACGGCCTCGTCGGCGGCGAGGTGGTTGTCCTTGAGCATCAGCCGGTCGTAGAGCCCGATGCGGTGATTCCATCCGCCGCCGCAGCCGACGGCGTACTTGTCGAGCACGCGGTGCCCGGGCGTCGTCTTGCGCGTGTCGAGCAGGCGCGTCTTCGAGTCTCCGAGCGCGGCGACGTAGCGCGCGGTCTGCGTGGCGATTCCGCTCATGCGCTGGAGAAAATTCAGCATCACGCGCTCGGCGGTGAGCATCTGTGCGGCGTCGCCGGAAATGGTGCCGACGACCGTTCCCGCGGGAACGCTTTCGCCGTCGGCGACGTTCATCCGCGCGGAGACTTTTCCGCCGTAGATTTCGAGAATCACGGGAACGAGCGGCAGTCCGGAAAGCGTGCAGGGCCTGCGGGCGACGAATTTCGCCGAGGCGGTCTTGCCGCGCGGCGCGGTCGTCTCCGTGGTCGGGTCGCCGGCTCGGGCGGGGCGCATCGCGGCGACGAGTCCCGTTCCCGCGACGTCTTCGTCGCGCGCGAGCCCGACGATGGTTTTCAGATAAGCGGGATCGATTTCGTCCCAGGCGAGACGATGGCAGAGTCCCGGAGCTTCCTGCAGCGTTTTCTTCATGACGCATCAAAAGAAACGCTTTCCCGTTCCCGCCCGCAAGCGTTTTCCGCGTGCGCGCGGAAAGGCGGGCGCGGAAATCCTCGACCGACGGGGGCGGCGGACGCTTCCGCGCTCCCGTGTCCGCGACGGAAAAAAAATCTCCTTGAAAAGGCGACGAAAAGAGACTTTTCTTTCTGCAGATGCGCGCGACGATTTCCGCACGCCGACGTTTTCGGTTTTCTCGCGCGTGAATTTTTCTCAAAAATCAAAGACATTTCTCCAGAAGTCTGAATTTCTTCCGCCATGAACGAAACGCCTCCTCCCGCTTCCATTCCGCCTCAGATGCCGTTCCCGGAACCGCAGCCGTATCCGCCGATGCCGCAGGTCGATCCCGCGTACGCGGAGCAGATGCGCCAGCAGGTGGAATGGATGCGTCAGCAGATGTACCAGATGCAGGCGGCGCAGGAGCGCATGGAATACGAACGCGCGCTCGCGGAGGCGCAGGCTCAGGCGGCGCAGGGGCAGTATTACGCGGCGCAGCCGGGATATGCGCCGTATGCGTCGGCGCCTTACGGAGCGGCTTCGTATCCGCCGCCGTACTGCGTGCAGCCGGACTACGCGGCGCAGGGAAACTACGCGGCCCAGCCGTTCCCGCAGGAACCGCCTCCGCCGCCCGCTCCCGTTTCCGAGCCGGCTCCCGCGCCTGTTTCCGAACCGCCGTCCGCTCCCGAGCCGGCTCCCGCACCTGCGCCTTCGCCGGCTCCCGTTCCGGAACCCGAGAAGGAAAAGGCGCCCGAGTCCGTTCCGTCCGCGCCTGCGGAAGAGCCGCCGAGCGTTCCCGCTCCCGCCGAGGAGCAGACGGAGCCTCCGGCCGCGTCCGAAGAAAAGATTTCGCCGACGGCGGCGGAGGAGGCTCCCGTTCCCGCGCCCGCTCCGGAAGACAAGCCGGAGAACGCTTCCGAACCCGCTCCCGAGACGGCGGCGGAGACGCCGGTTCCCGCCGAGAACGCGGAAAAGGACGTTCCCGTTCCCGCCGCCGCCGAAGAGACTCCCGCCGTTCCCGCCGGGGAAGAGGCTTCTGCCGCTCAGGAGTCCGAGTCCGAATCTTCTTCGCTCGAAACGGACGTTCCCGCGCCCGAAGCCGCGGAACCGACGCCCGACGAGAATTCTTCCGCGGTTTCCGCAGCTCCCGCCGCCGTTCCCGCGCCCGTCGCTCCGCCCGCCGCGGAGCCTCCCGTTTCCGTCCCCGTTCCCGTCGCCGCGCCCGGCGTGCGGTGCGCCTACGGCCGTATGTGGCGCGGCTTTTTCCGCTTCGGCGGGCGCACGGATCCGACGGAATTCCGGCGCGCGTTCGGAGCGGACGCGCTCGTCGCGCTGACGTTGTGGGCGCTGGGCTCTCTGTTCGCGCGCGTCGCGTATTACGCGCAGATGGGCGCGTCGTCCTCCGCGGACTGGGCGAGCTTCGCCGTCATGGACGCCTGCGAGAAAATTTCCTCCGTCGCGCTGCTCGCTTCGCTCGGCGCGGACGCGCTGTTCGCGGTTTACTGTCTCGCGGCGTTCGTTCCGACGCTCGCGCTGACGTGCCGCCGCCTGCGCGATGCGGGGAAAAGCCCCGCCCGCGTGCTGTTCGCGCTGATCCCTGTCGTCGGCCCGATTCTTCTGCTGGTCTGGCTCTGCGGAAGCTCCCGCGACGATGAATCCGGGCCCGCGGCGGGCGTCTGAGCGGACGTTCCCGGCGCTGTTCATTTCTTCTTCACCCTCTGAAAAAACGAAAACGATGAAAATCCCGAAAATGATTCCCGTATTCGCGGCCGCCGTCGCCGCGTTCGCGCTCTCCGGCTGCGGGCCGGACGTGGAAAAGAGCGCTCAGGCCGCCGTGGAGCGCGCGTTCCGCGCCGAAGGCGAAATCGCCAAGTGCGCGAAGGTCTCCAACGTCCGCCGCGTCGGCGAAGAGCCGTTCCTCTACACCGCGCGCGCCCTCGTCAAGCGCAACGGCGTTCATTCCTACTACACGATCTCGATCGAGATGATCGACGAGGACGCGATCGTCGTCGTGGACAAGAGTTCCCGCACGGACCTCAACTGAGCGTTCCCGCAAAGAAAGAACAACGAATTTCCGAAAGCCATGAAGACTGCGAATCTTTTTCTCCTCGGCGCTCTCTCCGCGTCCGCGCTGGCCTTTTCCGCCTGCGGCGACGACGCGACGGGCAGACTCCGCGAACGCCTGCGCGTCGAATCCGATTTCGCGCGTCGCGCCGCGATCGCGCAATACATCGAATGCGTCGAAGACGCCGACGCCGGCAGGCGCGTGGACGCGACGGGCGCGCTGGCGCTCGCCGTCGCGCTCGACGACGCGGCGGGCGTGAAGCGCTTCCTCGACGAAGGCGCGGACCCGCGGACCTCCGTCGCCGGCGAATCGCTGCTCTCGATCGCCGTGCTGCGCACGCACGATCTCGAAGTCGCCGGCCTGCTCGCCGCGGAATCCTCCGCGACGAAGGAGGAACTCGGCGCGCTGCTCGTCGCGGCCGTCTCCGCGGACGTTCCCGACGACGGCAAGAAGCCTTCCGACGGCGAAATCTTTTTCTCCGATGCGGACGCGCGCGCGAAGACGATCGAATTTCTGATCGCGCGCGGCGCGGACGTGAACGCGAAGAGCTCCGCGGGAGACTCCGCGCTTGAAATCGCCGTCGCGAAAAAGGACGGCGCGACGCGCGACGCGCTGCTGGACCGCGGCGCGCTTCCCGACGCGGGAGCGCTCTTCGCGGCGGTGGCCGCCGGCGACGCCGAGACTCCGGGCGACGCCGAGAGCGCGGACGCTCTGCTCGCGCACGGCGCGGACGCGAACGCGCGCGCGGGGAAGTTGCCCGTGCTCGCGATCGCCGTCGAAAAGGGCGACGTCAGGACGGCGAAAGTGCTGCTGAACCGCGGCGCGGACGTGAACGCGACGATCGTCGCGGGGAAAAAGCCCGTTTCTCTGCTCGCCGTCGCGGCCGCTTCGGGCAACGTCGAAATGGCGCGCCTGTTCCTCGATCGCGGCGCGGACGCGACCGGCGGCGAGACCGCCGCGGGAATGCCGCTCGTCGGCGCGGTCGTCGCGAAAAACGAGGTGCTGACCGAGATGCTCGTCTCGCGCGGCGCGTCCTTCTCCGAGCCCGCAGTGCTCAAGATTCTGGTGAACGAGGACCGCGAGGACGGCGTCGCCTACGTGCTCGGCAAGGGCGTCGTTCCGGGCGCGGACGTCCTCGCGCTCGCGGGCAAGACTTCGATCCGGAAAAAACTCGTCGAGGCGGGCGCGCCTCTCGGGCAGGCGCTCACGGAGAGCGTGCGCCGGGGCGACCGCGACTTCTCGGAGTGGCTTCTGTCGCGCGGCGCGAAGCCGAGCGCCGCAGACGTGGACGCCGCCGCGGAGCGCGGAAGCGACTTCGCTTTCGTGCGCGCGCTCGTGAACGCCGGCGCTCCCGCGACGCCGCGCGCGCTCGCGCATTTTCTCGCGAAAAAGAACGCGGAGGCCGTCGATTTTCTGCTGTCGCGCGGCGCGAAGCCGGACGTTTCCGTCGACGGCGTTCCCGCCGTCGTCTTCGCCGCGCGCGAAGGCGATCTCGCGCTGATGAGAAAGCTCGTCGAAAAAGGCGCTCCCGCGACGCCCGTGCTCGCTCGCTTCGTCGCCGAAAACGACCTTGAGACCGTCGGATTCCTCCTGGCGCACGGCGCGGATCCGAACGTCGAAGTCGCCGAGGACGTTCCCGCGGTCGCTGCCGCGGCGAAAGACGGGAACGTCGCGCTGGCGCGCGCGCTCGTCGAGGCGGGCGCGGACGCCGTTCCCGCGCTTCCGGGCTTCATCGGCCGCAGGGACGCCGAGGCCGTCGAGTTCCTGCGCACGAAGATCTCCGACGCCTCCGTTTTCGAGGCTTTCCCGAAACTTGAGCCGATGGTCGTCTTCGCGGCGCGGAACCGAAATTCCGATCTCGTGAAGCTGCTCGTCGAGAAAGGCGCGGATCCCACGCCCGTGCTCGCGCATTACGTCGCCGCCGGCGACGAGCCCATGGCGGAATGGCTGCTCAGGCATCGCGCCCGTCTCGACGACCGTCTCGTCGCGCTCGCCGTGCGCTCGGGCAAGACGTCGCTCGTGAAGCTGTTCATCGAGCAGGGAGGCGCCTCCGCGACGCCCGCGCTCCCGGGCTACGTCGAGCGGCAGGACGAAACGATGGTCCGCTGGCTGCTCGAAAAACGCGCCGACGCGAACGCCGTTTCCGAAGAGGGCGTTCCCGCGGTCGTCATCGCCGCGAAGGCGCCGTCCGTTTCGATCATGAAGCGCCTCGTGGACGCCGGCGCGGACGCGACGCTCGCCTTGCCGTTTTACGTGGTGAAGTCGGATCCCGCGACGATCGACTATCTGCTGGGCAGGGGCGCGAATCCGAACGCGACGGTCGCCGACGGCGTTTCCGTCGTCGCGCTCGCGGCGGGCAAGCACGACGACCGCGTGCTGGAAAAACTCGTGAACGCCGGCGGGAACGCGTCGGACGCGCTGCCGTATTACCTGGAGAGCCGCCTGGCGCAGGAGCTCAAGACGCTCGACTTTCTGCTGGCGCGCGGCGCGGACGCGCGGATGCGCGTCCGCGGAGTTCCCGTCGTCATCTACGCCGCGAGGCTGCGCAACGACGCCGTGGTCAGAAAGCTCGTCGAAAAGGGCGCGAACGCGTCCGTCGCGCTCCCGTGGTTCGCCGAGAACAAGCGGCAGAGCTTCGACGTCGCGGAATTCCTGCTGAGGAGCGGGGCGGACGCGAACACGCTGGTCGGAGTCATTCCCGTGAGCGCGGGCGCTTCCGGGGCTTCCGAAGAGAGAACTTCTTCCGTTCCCGTGTCTTCTTCTTCGGACACGGAGACCGCGTCCTCTCCGTCTTCCTCCTCGTCGTCATCGTCTTCCTCAGAGTCTTCGTCGACGCGGCGCAACCGCTTCTCCTCCGGTTCCCGCCGCTCCCGCTGAGGATTTTTCGGAATCCTCGAAAAAAGACGCGCCCCCGCCCCCGCGGGAGCGCGTTTTTTTGCGCAGGCAGAGATGATTTCGCTCTCTGAAATTTTCGGGAAACGCTCGAGTCGCGGCTTTGAAATTTGCGGGAAATGATTGTTTTTCGCGTTTTGAATTTGCGGGAAACGCGAA
>JBJEVP010000178.1:0-2080 GCA_051884475.1 Candidatus Spyradosoma sp. | reverse complement strand
CTGCATCGCGCTGGCGTGGCTCGCGCTCCGGCTCTACGACGTTCCCGTGCGCCGTTGGCTCTCGCGGGCGCGGAGCGAAGAAAAGCTTAAAGCTTAAGGGTTAAAGCTTAAAGGGAGAGAAGTTTCCGACGAAAGGGCTTTCCGAGGGCAAGCGGGACGCTCGCCCTCCTTTGCGTTCCCGCGAAGCCGAATGAAAAACTCTTTTTTCTCTTCTGTTCCTTCCCGGTTCAAAATTTGTGCGGGGAGATTTCGAAGAAGCGGCAGGTAAGCGAAGCGTGGAGCCATGCCGCCAATAAAACTTTTCTTTAACTTTCTTTGACTTCGCGGTTTTTCTTCGCGTTCTTTGCCTTTGAAAAATTGCCTTCTCTGACTTCGAAGGCAAGCGGGACGCTGCCCTCCTGTTCCGCGGGAGATTTTTCGCGTTCCTGTGCGGGGTGTCTCGGTCAGCGGCGCAGGATGTCCGCGAGCGCGGAGTTCACGTAGATTTTATCGCGACCGCGTTTGATTTCCTCCAGAACCCCGAGCGCGACGAGTTCTTTGAGGTAGCGCGTCGCGGTCTGCCGTTTTCCGATGTTCTCGCGAACGAGAAAATCAATGCGGCAGTAGGCCTGACGAAAGATGACTTCCATCAGCTCTCTGGAATAGATTTTCGGCGCGCGTTCCCGCACGAGCTCGCGGGTCTTTTCGAAAAGTTCGGCGATTTCGTTGACGCGTTTTTCCGTGAGCTTCGCGGTTTCGCTCACGCCGCGGAGCATGTAGAGCACCCAAGGTTCCCAGGCGCCGTTTTCCGTAACGTCGCGGAGCCGCCTGTAATATTCGCTTTTGTTTTCGATGATGAAGCGGCTCAAATAGAGAATCGGCAGATCCAGAAGCTTTTCGTGAATCAGATAAAGGATGTTCATGATGCGGCCGGCGCGTCCGTTCCCGTCGTCGAACGGGTGGATGCTTTCAAACTGGTAATGCATAAGCGCCATCTTCACCAGCACGTCGTGTTCCGCGCTGTTCATGCAATAATCTTCCAGGTCGTCGAGTTTGTCCAAAAGCACATCGCCGCCTTCCGGAGGCGTATAGCGCACTTCGCCCGTCGAGGGATTTTTAAGAGCGACGTTTTCGCCGTAATCCCGAAACCGGACGCTCTTTCGGCGCAAAACCGAGCAGACGTCTCGAATGAGGCGCATGCCGAACGGGCGCGTCGCCATCTCCTCAAATCCGTAGCGCAGAGCGGCACGGTAGTTGAGCACTTCCTTCGTCGCGGGATCGATCTTGTTCTCGTCGTTCGAGTCCTGCAGCAGGGCGGCCTCGAAAAGTCTGTCCTGAGTCGTGACGATGTTTTCGATTTCCGAGCTGAGCTTCGCTTCCTGAAGCGGTAAAGAATTGATGAGTATGCTCTGATCCGGCAGCGTCCGGACGCGACCCTTGAGCTCCGCCAACGCTCGGGTCGCGTCGAGGCAGGCTTTCAGCACGGATTTCGTCTCGATTTCGCATGCGGGCGGCAATTTCGGGAGCGTGTTGTAGTGAACTGTGGGATCGAAGGACATTTTAACTTGTTGAATTTTCTCGAAATAATAAATACATCATGCTGAAATCAAAAGAATATGATGTTTTTTTTCAAGAAAATAAATATTTTAAGGCAGCGTCGGCGGGATATGTTTATTCGATAAACATATCCGCTGCGATATATACATTTTCCCGCGGAAAATAAACATATTTTGCGCGGCGTGCTTTCTCTCCTTGCGGCGGGAACGCGTTTTTGAAGGCGAAGAGTTCCCGCGACGGAGACGCGGACGTCTCCGCTCCCATTCGCCCGCGGAGGCTTTCATCTGTGTTCATCCGCGAAATCTGCGGCAAAAACTTTTCGGCTCTCGCGGGATCGCTGAAAAAATTCAGTTCAGGCTCACGGGAAAATCCGTTTCGACGGTCGGACGGAAAAAGCCCGCCGTCGTCTTTCCGGAGAGGCGTAGCGCCCACGTTCCCGCCGCGCGCGGATTCTCGGGAACGGCGAACGACGCCTCGCCCGAACGCAGACCCGCGCGGGAACGCGTTTCGGCGACGACGATTTCCTCCTCGACCTTCATTTTCG
>JBJEVP010000177.1:0-31882 GCA_051884475.1 Candidatus Spyradosoma sp. | reverse complement strand
CCGGAGGAATCGCGCCGGCGGGAGCCGGAGCTGCGGCGGAAACGGGAGCCGCCGGAGCGGGCGCGGAGACGACGGGCGCGGGAGCGACCGGAGCCGGCTTGCGGAAGCTGGACATGTGTTCCGGATTCGGCGGGAACGCCGCCGCGACGGCGCGGCCGACGGCCGCGACCACGACGATCAGCGCGACCGCGCCGACCAGAACCCAGCCGACCATGCCCCAGTTGATTGTGCTCAAAAACGGTTGAAAGATCATTGTCTTGCGGGATTTTCGGTTTTCTTCTTCGAAAGGAGCGCGGGAACGTTACCGCGATTACAGCGGCATGTTGCCGTGCTTCTTCGGCGGGCGCGTCGCGCGCTTCGAAAGCGAGTTGCGGAGCGCCTGAGAGAGCACCGCGCGGGACTGCGCGGGCGTGATCACGTCGTCCACGACGCCGTTTGCGGCGGCGCGGTACGGAGTCGCGAACTGCGCGCTGTACTCTTCCGCATAGACGGCGGCGCGGGCCTTGGAGGCCTCCTTGCCGAGGCGTTCGGCCTCCTCTTCGGACTTGCCTTCGGCGAGCGCGTCGGCCTTGGCCTTTTCGCCGGCGGCGTTGATGTCCTTCTTGAAGACGATGTTCGCCGCGCCCGCGGGACCCATGACCGCGATTTCGGCGGTCGGCCACGCGAAGACGGCGTCCGCGCCGAGCGGCTTGGAGCACATGGCGATGTAGGCGCCGCCGTAGGCCTTGCGGAGCACGAGCGTGATCTTCGGCACGGTGGAGGCGGAATACGCGTGGAGCATCTTGGCGCCGTGGCGGATGATGCCTCCGCGTTCCTGCGCCTTGCCGGGCAGGAAGCCGGGAACGTCCACGAGCGTGACCAGCGGAATGTTGAACGCGTTGCAGAAGCGGATGAAGCGCGCGCACTTGTCGGACGCGTCGATGTCGAGCACGCCCGCCTTCATCGTCGGCTGATTGGCGACGATGCCGCAGACGATGCCCTGCAGGCGCGCGAAGCCGATGACGGCGTTTTTCGCGAAATCCGCCATCACCTCAAAGAACGTGTTTTCGTCGAACAGGCGCGCGATGACCTTCTTCATGTCGATCGGCAGCTTCGGATCGGCGGGAACGAGGTCCGCCATTTCCGGATCTTCCTGCATGGAGACGATCGGCGTGGGCTGATGCGGAGGGTCCATCATGTTGTTCGCCGGGAGATAGCTGAGCAGGCGGCGCGCGATCTGGAGCGCGTGAGCATCGTCCTCGGCGACGAAATGAATGTTGCCGCTGATGGAGGCGTGCGCCGCGGCGCCGCCGATTTCGTCCATCGTGCACTGTTCGCCCGTGACCGCCTTGATGACTTCAGGCCCGGTGATGAACATCTGCGCGTTGGATTTCTTCATGATGATGAAGTCCGTCAGCGCCGGAGAATAGGCCGCGCCGCCCGCGCACGGACCCGCGATGATCGAGATCTGCGGCACGACGCCCGAGGCCTGGACGTTGCGGTAGAAGATGTCGCCGAAGCCCTTGAGCGCCATTTCGCCTTCGGGAATGCGGGCGCCTCCGGAGTCGTTGATGCCGATGATCGGCATGCCCATCTTGAGCGCGTATTCCTGCATCTTGCAGATTTTCTGCGCGTGCTCGTGCCCGAGCGAACCGCCCTGCACGGTGAAGTCCTGAGAGTAGATCGCGACGGAGCGCCCGTCCACGTTGCCGACGCCCGTGACGACGCCGTCGCAGGGCAGATCCTTGCCCTTCATGCCGAAATCCTGGCAGTGATGCTTGATGTGCATACCGAACTCCATGAACGACCCCGGCTGAACCAGCCCGGCGATGCGGTCGCGCGCGGTCATCAGACCTTTTTTGCGACGCGCTTCGAGTTTGTCTTCACCGCCGCCGGCGACGGCCTTTTTGCGGAGCGATTCCAGATTTTCAATCAGTTCTTTCTTCATAAAATAGTCCTTGCTTTCCTTGGATAACAAAACGTTTCCGCAATGCTATCCGCGCGGCGCGCTTTTTGAAAGAAAAAAGTTGCCGGGAACGAAGGCGCGCGAAGAAAAACGCGGGAACGGGCGAAAGAACGCCCTCCGGAAACGCGAATCGCCCGCGGAGCGGCGTTCATGCGCTGCGCGGGCGATTTCAAAATGGCGCGCCCGCGAGGATTCGAACCCCGAACGAGTGATCCGTAGTCACTAGTGATATCCATTTCACCACGGGCGCGTTCAAAAATGTGAAGTGAAGTAAAACCTTTTTCCTCAGGCGACGCAAGAGGAAAATTCATTTTTTTTGAAAAAAAACGGAGGCCTCACTCGCCGTCCGTTTCCGAGAAGACGAAATCGGCGTAGACCATACGGTGGTCGCTCGCGGCGGCGGACCACTCGAACGCGGCGATTCCCGCGGATCCGGCGACGTAGCCCCGCCTGAACAGCGCGGGCGAGACGAAGATGCGGTCGAACGTGAAGAAATATTCCCGCCGGGCGTTGACGAAAGTCGCCTCGCCGCCGTCGGCGCTCTTCGCCGGAAGCGCACGCGCGAACGTCGTCGCCTCCAGCGGCGCGAGCGGCGCCGAGCCGGGCACGTCGTTGAAGTCGCCGACGAGCACGAAGCGTTCCCGCGGAGCGCGCTTCAGACGGGCGGGAGCGGAAAATCGGCGCGACGCGGGAACGCGCTCCGCCGCCTTTTCGTCCTCGACGCGATACTCGATGAGGCGGCGCACGAAACGCGCCTCGGCGGAACGGCGGCCGACGCTTTCGGGATCGTCCGGATCGGAGGAGACCTTGCTCTTGAGATGCACGTTGAAGACCGCGAGAGGCTCGCCGCCCGCGACGGGAACGACGACGCCGAGCAGTCCTCGCGTGAGCTTCTTCGGAGCGGCGATCTTTATCGTTTCGGAAAACGGCACGCGGGAAAGCACGGCGAGACGGTTGAATCTGTCGTAGCCTTCGAGGGTCGCGCGGTACGGGAACGCGAGCCCTTCGCGGGCGAGCGCGTCGGCGAGCTCGTCGAGCCACGGCGCGCCGCCGATTTCCTGCACGGCGAGCACGTCCGGGCGCACCGCGAGAATCGTGCGGCGGACCGCCTCCTTGGACTTTTCCGGCTTGGGATGGGCGAAAAGAAATTTCCCTTCGTCGGAAAAACGGTTTTCGTCGCGGTAGTTGTGCAGATTGTAGGTCGCGATACGCAGCCGGGCCGGGAACTCGAATTTCTCCGCGGGAGCGGGCGTTCCCGCGGACGCGGACTCCGGTCCGCCGGAGACCGAAAACGCGGCGACGCACAGCGCCGCGACGAAGGCGAGCAGAACGACGAGCGAAAATCGGATGCGTTCCCGTCCCGGCATCGTTTTTTTTCCCTTTCCTCGACAAAAAATGATTTACAGCGAGCGGATGCGCGCGAGCGCCGCCCGGGCGACGGCCTCGTCGTCCAGACCGAAGCGGGAACGCAGATCCGCCGCGCTCGAACCGTGCGGCACGAATTCGTCCGGCCAGCCGAAACGCTCGACGGGAACGGAGATTCCGCGCGCGGAAAGCTCTTCGAGCACCGCGCTTCCGAAACCGCCCGCGAGCGCGTGGTCCTCGAGCGTGACGAACAGCTTCGCGCGCTTCGCCTGCTCCGCGAGCAGCGCGCCGTCGAGAGGCTTGACGAAGCGCGCGTTCGTGAGCGTCGGGCGCCTGCCCGTCTCCTCGAGAATCTTCGCGCAGAGCGCCCGCGCCGTCGGCATCATGGAGCCGAGAGACCAGACGCAGACTTCGCCGTCGCCCTGGTCTTCGACCTGAGCCCTGCCGATTTCGATTTCGGCGGGAACGGCCTTGACGGGAACGCCGGGCGCGGAGCCGCGCGGATAGCGTATCAGCATCGGCCCGCCGCGCGCGAACGCGGTGTGCATCATGTCCGCGAGCTCGTCCTCGTCCTTCGGCTGCATGATCGTGAGGTTCGGGAGCGCGCGCAGCATCGCGACGTCGAAAAGCCCGTGATGCGTCGCGCCGTCCTGCGGGGAAAGCCCGGCGCGGTCCAGGCAGAAAAGCACGTTCAGATTCTGCAGACAGACGTCGTGCATCACCATGTCCGCGGCGCGCTGCATGAACGAGGAATAGATGGCGACGCAGGGCTTCAGCCCGCGGCACGCCAGTCCGGCGGCGAAAATCACGGCGTGACCCTCGGCGATGCCGACGTCGAAATAACGCTCCGGAAATTCTTTTTTCAGAAAGCAGAGACCCGTTCCCGCGGACATCGCCGCCGTGATGCCGACGATCTTCCCGTCGGCGCGCGCAAGCCGCACGAGCGTCTTCCCGAAGGCGTCCTGCCAAGGCGCGGGAGCGGAGGAGGAGACCTTCGTCGGCGCGCCCGTCTCGGGGTCGTAGGGCGCGCAGCCGTGAAAACGGTCGGGATGCCGCTCGGCGACGGGAAGCCCCTTGCCCTTCTTCGTGCGCACGTGAAGCAGAATCGGGCGCTCCGACCTTTTCGCGAACTCGAGATAGGACTCGAGCTGGGCGATGTCGTGCCCGTCGATCGGCCCCAGATAGCGCAGCTTGAAATTCTCGAAAAGCGGGGACGCGCCCGCCGTGAGCACCTGCTTCTTCTCCTGCTTCCAGGCGGAAGCCGCGCGGATGAGGTGCTCGCCGCAGGGCAGCTTCGCGATCAGACGCTTCAGCCGGCTCGACGCGCCGTTGTAGAAATCCGTCGTGATGAGGCGGTTCAGATACTCCGCGACCGCGCCCACGTTGCGGTCGATCGACCACTCGTTGTCGTTGAGCACGACGACGAGCCGGCGCGTGTGCGCCGCGAGATTGTTGAGCGCCTCCAGCGTCGAGCCGTTCGTGACGGCGGCGTCGCCGACGACGGCGACCACGTGTTCGTTCCCGCCGAGGCGGTCCCGCGCCGCGGCGATGCCGAGCGCGGCGGAAAGCGCCGTTCCCGCGTGCCCGCAGCCGAACGCGTCGGACTCGCTTTCGCTCCGGTTGCAGAATCCCGAAATGCCGCCCGTCTTCCGGAGCGTGGAAAACCGCTCGCCCCGCCCCGTCAGAATCTTATGCGCGTAGCACTGGTGGGAAACGTCGAAGACGATGCTGTCGCGCGGCACGTCGAAGACGCGGTGAAGCGCGATCGAGAGCTCGACGACTCCGAGATTCGGGGCGACGTGCCCGCCGTTCTCCGAGGTCACGGCGATGATGCGCTCCCGCAGCTCGCGCGCGAGTTCGGGCAGAGCCGACGCGGGCAGCTTCTTCAGATCCTCGGGACTGTGAATCTCGTCGAGCATTTTCTCCGTTTCCGCGCAGGAGGAAAAAGCCTCAGGCGTCCGTCTCCGCGAAGGCCGTCGCGGACGCCTCGCCGTCCGCCGTCACGCCGCGCAGCTGTTCGATGCGCAGCTCGGCGTCCGCGAGCTTTTCCTGACAGCTTTTCAGATATTTCATTCCCGCTTCGTAGCGTTCGACGAGCTCGGCGAGGGGAACGTCTCCGCCTTCGAGGCTTTCGACGATCTGCTCCAGGCGGGAAAGTTCCTCTTCAAATGTCAGTTCTTTGTCGCTTTTTTTGGTTTTCGTCACAATGCAAAAAAATCTAACGCGGGAACGCCCCGCCGCGCAAGCGCGCAATTCCCTAACCGGCGTTCCCGCCGAGGTTTCCGCGCGCTTACCGGACTCCGGCCGCCGGACGCCCCGGACCGGCGAAGACGGAGCCCGTGGAATACTGCTTCGGCAGCTTTTCGTAGAACATTTCGGAACGGTCGATGATGTTGGAAAGATTCTTGTACACCTTGCGGAGCATTTCCAGCAGTTCGAGATAGAGAATGCTGACTTCCGGCAGGCAGGTGCCGCCGTTCACGCGCGCCATGTGGTCCGCTTCGACGGAGTTGAGCATTTCCTTCATCTCGCGCTTCTTCGCCTTGGCGAACGCGAGCGTGTCCGGCGCCTTCTTTTCGAGAACCTTGATCGCGAGATCGGCGACGGTGGCGAGCATCGCGTGCAGATCGTCGAATTCCTTTTCCGCCTTGGGGCTGAACGCGTATTTGTTCGCGTGCAGGCGGTCCATGACGGAGCGGATGTCGGCGGCGAGGTCGCCGATGCGCTCGGCGTCGTTCGTGCAGTGCAGCAGCAGCGGGATCTGCTCCGCCTCGGCGGAAGTCAGCTGCGTCTGCATCAGCTTGGAAAGGTATTCGGTGATGTCCTTCTGGCGCTCGTCCACGTCCGCCTCGCGCTTTTCGAGCTGCTTGAGCACGGCCTGGTTCTTTTCGTCGTTCTTGTTGTAGAGGCAGAGCGTGCAGTCCACCATCTTCCAGGATTTCTTCAGCATCTTGCGGAGCGCTCCCGCCGTCTGCGCCAGCGCGACGGAAGGCGAATAGAGCAGGTGCGGCTCGAGGCGCTGATACTTGACGCGTTCCCGCGAGACCGGAATCGCCCGCTCGCAGATCTTCGCGAAAAGCGGAATGAAGCCCACGAGCACGAGCGTCGCCGCCACGTTGAACAGCGTGTGCGCGTTCGCGATCTGGCGCGGCAGATCCGCCTCGCCGGACGCCATCTTCTTCACCGCCCAGAAGAACACGGGATCGCCGTCGATCGTGAACCAGAACGTCGCCGCGACGATGAGCACGCCGAACACGTTGAACAGCGTGTGCGCGAGCGCCGCCTGCTTCGCGACGCGGTTCGCCGTGAGCGCCGCGAGCTGCGCCGTCACCGTCGTCCCGATGTTCGAGCCCAGAATCAGCGCCACCGCCGTGTAGAGATCGACGAGCCCGCTCGCGCCCAGCGCGATCACGATGCCCGAACACGCCGAGCTGCTCTGCATGATGAACGTCGCGACGATGCCCACGCCGATCGCGCCGAGCAGCGCCAGCGGCGGAATCACGCCGTCCACGGGAGCGCACCGGAACGTCTGGAAAAGCGCCTTGAAGCCCTCGTATTCCTGCAGCGCCTTCAGCTCGGTGCTCATCAGCGTCATGCCCAGGAAAAGGAAGCCCAGCCCGATGACCGTCTCGCTCCAGTTGCGGATCGGCCGCATCGGAATGAAGCTCAGCACGAGCCCGAGAATGATCGACGGCATGATGATCCACTGAATGTCGAACGCCACGAGCTGCGCCGTGATCGTCGTGCCGATGTTCGCGCCGAAGATGATGCCGATCGCCTGCACGAGCGTGAGCAGCCCCGCGTTCACGAAGCCGATGACCATGACCGTGCTCGCGCTCGAAGACTGAATGACCGCCGTCACCGTCGCCCCCGAAACGATGCCGACGAAGCGGTTCGCCGAAAAAAGCCGCAGCACGGTGCGCATGCGTTCGCCGGCGACCTGATGGAGCCCGTCGCTCATCAGTTTCATGCCGAAAATGAAGATCGCCAAGCCGCCGAAGACGTTCAGAAGGAGCATTGTCATGGTAAGGTCAGTTTCCTGTTCGGTTCTTGTAAAGGATGCGTGAAGATAGCTTTCCCGCTTTCCCCGAGCTTGTCAAACGCAACCGTTTCCGCCGCCGTGCGCGCGGGAACGGGAACCCTCATTCCCGACCGCTCCGCGCGGGAACGAAATCGACGACGAGAATCTCCGGCGGGCAGAACAGCCGCAGAGGAACGATGCTCGTGCCCAGGCCGCGCGAGACGAAGAGCTCGCCGCCGCCGGGAATCGCCTTTCTTCCGACGGCGAAATCCCGCCCGACGACGCGCGACGACGTCACGACGGGAACGCCTCCGGGCAGACAGATCTGCCCGCCGTGCGTGTGCCCGCAAAACGCGGCGTCGCACAGGTTTTTCCCCGCGAGCAGCGGAAAGACGTCGGGCGAATGGGAAATCAGCGTCCGCACCGTTCCCGCCGGCACTTCGTCGGGAAACTTCGGCAGAATCGCGGGAACCGCCCCGAACGAATCCGGATCGAGCGTGACGAGGACGAGAAAATCCGCGTTCCCGCGGACGCGAAGCTCCGCCGCGCCCTTGCGCATGAGCGCGATTCCCGCGCCGCGGAACGCCCGCTCCAGCTCCGCTTTCCCGTAGAACCCGTCGTGATTGCCGAAACAGGCGAACACGGGAACGCGCTCGGCGAGCGGCCGCAGCCCGGCGGCGATTTCTTCCGCGTCCATCATGCCCTCGCGGCGCGTGCCCTTCACGTAGTCTCCCAGCAGGAAAACCGCGTCGGGCGCGCACTCCAGCGTCTTTTCGACGATGCGCGCGAGACGTTTTTCCTCCGCCGTTCCCGGCGCGAGGTGAAAATCGGCGAGCACGGCGACGCGGGCGCGTTTGTCCGTTCCCGCCCAGGCGGCGACCGGAATTTCGGCGCGCGTCGTCGTCAGCAGATTCGGCTCGACGAAGAACGCCCGGGCGAACGCGGCGAGCGCGAGCAGAAGGAGCGCTCCCGCCGCCGCCGCGATTTTTTTCGCTCCGAAGAAGAATTTCCTCACGGGAACGCCCTCGGCTCACACGTCGCGCAGCGCGAGCGAAAACTGAAGCGCGGACGCCATCTTCGCGTCGCTGAACGCGCGGGAGGCTCGGCGGTTGTAGAGCGCGATCGGCTCGAGGAAAAAGCGGTGCGCGCCCGTGAAGATGTTCGTCGTCAGGTGCCCGAGCGGGAACCAGCGCCCGCTGGAAAAATCGACGAACAGCGCGATGAGCGGGCACTGCATCGCGGCGGCGAGGTAGGCGTAGGCGTTTTCGCCGGAAAGGCAGAGCCGCGCGCCCTGAAGCAGCCACGCGGCCTCTTCGGGCAGAGTCTGCCCGCGCAGGTCCAGAATGTGCGTTCCGTGCGTCGCGCGGCAGAAGCGGAGAAACCGCGCCGTCGCGTCGAGATTCTTTTCGCCGACGACGACGATCGGCATCGGCGAGTTGTCCCGCAGCCACTCCGCGGCGCGGGAAAAGACGGCGGGATCGACGTAGTGCCCCTGCGGATTGACGTCGAGGTTGAACACGGCGTAGTCCGCTCCCGCGATGCCGTACTGCGCGAGCTTCGCCACGGCGGAGGCCTTTTTTTCCGGATCCGGAGAAACGTCCATGCGGGGCTTCTCCGCCTCGGGAACGCCGAACGGCGCGAGCACTTCGAAATTGAAGAACGCCTCGTGCATCTCGCGGTGGCGCGCGGAGGGAATCACCTCCAGAGTCACGCCCCCGTCGCGGTCCGCGTCCGCGTCGCTCTCGAACGCGGCGACGTCGCGCACTTTCGCGAGCTTAGCGGCGTCGGCGACGACGTCCGAATAGGCCAGATGCGCGAGCGCGTCGGCGTGAACGCCCTTCAGCTTCTTCGCGACGGCGCGCACGCCGTCCTCCGCGCCGAAGCGGATCACGCCGTCGAGAGCTGGATGGTCGCGGAAAAGCCCGGCGAACTCCTCGCGGACGAGGAGGAAGATCTTCGAGTCCGGCAGCGCCTCGCGCACCGGCTTCAGCACCGCGGAGGCCAGAACGACGTCCGCGAATCCGTCCGGGCGGGAAAGCACCAGCACGTCGGGAGCGATGTCCTCCGCGAACGTGAAATCGTCGGCGGTCACCATTTGCGGATCAGATTTTTGAACGCCTTCACGGGATCGGAGGCGTCCCAGACGGCGCCGACGACGACCACTCCGTCGAATCCCGCCTCACGGCAGAAACGGATGTTTCCGGCGTTCACGCCGCCGAACGCGACGACCTCCGCCTTGCCCCCGTGCGCCCGCCAGTAGGCGGCGATCGCCGCATATTCCTCCGGCGTGCGGCGCGGAACCGTCACGTCGTATTTTTCCGGCGGAAATACCGGCCCGAGCATCACGCGGCGGCAGTTCCCGCCGAAGCGCAGCATCGCCTGAAAATCTTCGCACTGAGCCGAAAGCGCGCCGCCCGTTCCCGCCGGCGGGAACGCCGCCCCCGGCGAAAGATGAAAGCCGGCGAGCCCGAACTTGCGCACGAGCTGCGGATTCTGATGAACGACGACGCGGGAACGCGCCTCCGCCGGAAGCGCGGACAGCCATTTCGCGAACTGCGCCGCGCTCCAATGCGGACGGCGGAGATGAAACGCCGAAAGGCCGTTCTCCAGAAGCCCGAGAAGAATCTTGCGCTCGCCGGGCCGCTCCGTCGTCGGCGACATGACGGCGAAATGCGCCGCCGCCCCTCCGACTTCCGCCCGACGCGAAATCAGCCCGACGACTTTGCTGAGAATGCTCATAAAAACAAAAATCCCACGAACGAACGTGGGGTGAAAGAGGAATTGCCTTTTCCTCCGGCTCCCGCGCGCGTGGCGCGGGAACGCCGGGAAAAGGAGCCGAGACCGGGAACTGCCCGGCTTAGCCCCAGATGCGCTTCTTGTGGCGGTTGGCCTTGGAGCGTTTCCGGCGTTTGTGCTTGTTCATCTTGAGACGACGCTTTTTCTTGAGATTGCCCATAATTCAGATGGAATGTTGTGTTTGAAAATGAAAGGCGATTATCTGTTTTCGCGGGAACGCTGTAAAGCAAAAAAAATTCCGTGAACGTCCGGGCCGCGAAATCCGTGAATGAAAAAAACGAGAGGAACGAACTCAACGGATAATGGATAGCGGAGCCTTCTTCTTTTTACTGGAAGTAATGGAAGTAAAAAAAAAAGAAGGATTTCTCATAAAAAACTTCTTCTGACTTCTATGGCTTCCAGTGAAAAGAAAGATGAGAGGTGAGAGATGAGAGGAACAGAGGCAATGAATAACGGATAGTGAATAATCGAGTGTTCAAAGTTTTTGCTCAGGCAAAAACCTCGGTGAGAACTATTCGTTATTCATTATCCGTTATTCACTGAAGAATCTGTCTTCATCCGTTCAATCCGTGTTTCATTTTTCCCTCCTTCTTTCTCTTCCGTACCTTCCCGGTTCAAACTTTCAATTCTCGACGGAATCATCGTCCGTCCGTTGCCGAAGCGTCGAAAGGACGAAAGCCGTTTCGCCCCAGCACTCGCGGACGCAGGCGGAGACGGCGGGAACGTCCGTTTCCGGGGAAATTTCCGTGAAACAGGCGCTGCCGCTGCCGCTCATGTGCGCGACGAGGCCGAAGCGTTCCCGCAGGACGCGGAAAAACGCGGGCAAGGCAACGTGCTTGCCGAAGACCGGAGCCTCCATGTCGTTGAAGAGCGGAAGCGCGTTCCCGCGCGGATTTTTCCGCCATTCGGCGAGCCGCCGTTCCGCGTCCGCCGCCGGAGTGTAGAATTTCGGCGCGGCGCGCTTCATCGCGCCGTAGGCCTCCGCGGTGGAGACGCCGAACGCGGGCTTGAAAATCAGAAAATTCCTCTCCTCGAGCGCCTCCGCCTCTCCGCGGGAAAGCGTCTCCACGCGTTCCCCGCGCCCGCGCATGATCACGGGCGCGCCGGCGAGAAACAGCGGGCAGTCCGAACCGATTTCCGCCGCGATCTCGCGCAGCGTCTCCGGTGCGGGCGCGAGCGTTCCCGCCGCCTCCGCCATGAGCAGAAGCGCGGCCGCCGCGTCGGAGCTCCCGCCGCCGAGCCCCGCGCCGTGCGGCACCTTTTTTTCCAGCGCGAAATGCGCGCGCGGGAACGCGGGGACGCGGCGACGGAACGCGGCGGCCGCGCGCAGCACGAGATTCGACGCGTCGGTCGGCACTCCCGGCGCCACGCACGCGAGAGAATCCTCCGCCGCGCCGGGGCGGAGCGTCATCTCCAGCCCGTCGCTCAGCGCGGGAACGGGAAGCACGAGGGACACGAGCTCGTGAAAACCGTCCGCTCGCGTTCCCGTGACGGCGAGCGCCAGATTGAGTTTCGCGGGCGCACGCCGCGAATATCGCTTTTCGGAGGAAGACATGTGAAAAAAAAACGGAATGCCCGGAATCGGAAAGGAGGAAGGCCGCTTCTCCCGGCGTTTCACGCGGCTTTTTCCGCGACGTGGACGGCGACGATCGAAAACGTCATTCCCGAGGCGCGGACGTTCCCGAAACCCGCGTCGCGAAGTTCCTGCGACAGCCGTTCCTTCGGCGGGAACGCCTCGATCGAGCCCGCGAGATAATCGTAGGCCTTCTTGTCGCCCGTGACCGCGCGCGCGACGAGCGGCAGAAGAAACTTGAGGTAAAGATAGTAAACCGGGCGAAACCAAGCCGCGGGCTGAGTGAACTCCAGCACGAAGAGTTTTCCGCCCGGACGGAGCACGCGGAAGATTTCGCGCAGCCCGCGCGCGCGGTCCTCGAAGTTGCGCACGCCGTAGGCGATCGTCACCGCGTCCGCAGAAGCGTCGGCGAGCGGGAGCGCCATGCAGTCGCCGAACGCGAACGCGATGTCCTCCGCGCCGGGAATTTTCGCGGCGCGGGAACGCGCGACGGCGAGCATTTCCTCGCAGAAGTCGAATCCGCGCACGCGGGAGCCGGGCATCCGTCTCTTCAGCTCGAAGGCGACGTCCCCGCTGCCCGTCGCGAGATCGACGATTTCGCGCGGAGCGGCCGCCTTCACGCGGGCGACGAGCCGGCGCGTCCAGCCGCGGCTGAATCCGCCGCTCAGGAGCAGATTCGCCAAGTCGTAGCGCTCGGCGATTCCTGCGAACATTTTTCTGACTTTTACGCCTTCGGGCATCGGATTTTCTTTCTGTGAAAAAATTCCTCGGAGTGTGCGCCTCATTCGCCGTCCGCGACGGGCTTCGCCTTTCCGCCGCCGAAATTTTCGCGGCGCACGTTCCCGCCGGAACCCGGCGACGTGACGGGCAGTCCCGGTTCGTCCGAGCGGTTGCGCCGGAACTGATAGCGGTTGATGTCCTGCATGGAAAATCCGGAGGACTCGCGCACGGTCTTCGCGCGGGCGGACGCGCGCACGCGCCCCTCCGCTGAAAACCGGTCGTTGATGCGGACTTCGAGCACGCCTTCCGAGTTGCGCACGAACATGCGCTCGCCCGCGAGCGCGGATTTCGCCTCGAAGCGCCCCATCTCGATTCCGTCACCTTCGCCGAGCGCGGCGGCGCGCATCGCGTAGGCTTTCTCCGCGCCGGAAAATCTTCTCATCCCGAACGCGCTTTCTCCGCCCTGCCATTCCCGCAGGGAGAGCGATTCCTTCCAGCGCCCGTCCGCCTCCGCGTTGAGCACTTTTTTGAAATTTTCCGGATCGACCTGAAACGTGCCCGGAGATTTTCTCTCGGAAAACCTGCGGAGAAGCGCGTCTTCGTCGACGACGCCGACCTCCTCTTCCGTCCGCGCGGGAACGGGAGCGCGCGGCGGCGGCGCGGAAACCGCTTCGGTCGCGGCGGGAACGGGCGGAGGAGGCGGATTTTCCTCCTCCCCGGCGGGAACGACGTCGGAAGGGATCTCCTCGGGCGTCAGATTCAGATCCAACCCGTCGCCGCCGAGCAGACTTTCGTCCAGCGAAAAGTCTCCGCCGAGCAGACCGTCGCCGAGCGAGCCGCGCAAGGTGCCGTCCTTGTTGTAGTAAATCTGCTTTTCTCCGGTGATCCCGCTCTTCACGCGGACGAAATACCCTTCCAGCTCGCTCGTCGGCTGCGTGATCTTCCGCTTTTCCTTGGCGGCGAACGCGGGAACGACGAAGAGCGCGCACGCCGAAGCGAGCGCGAAAAGCCGAAGTCCTGTCCGACCGAACATCACGCCGCGATTTTCCTCAAATCTTCGCGGAAACGCAAAGGAAAAGAAGATGACGGATAGTTGAAAATTGAAAGTTCGAACCGGGAAGGACCAGAAGAAAAAGAAGAAAGAAAAAAAATGAAACACGGATTGAACGGACGAAAACAGATTTCGTTCATCATCGCGCGAAGCGCGTAAGGTACGCGCGGTTCCCGTCGCGCGGCTTTTCCTCTCTAAAAAGATTTGTTCCTCTCATCTCTCACCTCTCATCTCTCACCTCTCATCTCTCATCTTTTTTTTTCACTGGAAGTCATAGAAGTCAGAAGAAGTTTTTTATGAGAAAGCCTTCCTTTTTTTACTTCCATTACTTCCAGTAAAAAAGAAGAAGGCTTCGCTATTCATTATCCGCCGCCTTTCTTCCTCTCATCTCTCACCTCTCAGCTCTCACCTTTTTTTTCACTGGAAGTCATAGAAGTCAGAAGAAGTTTTTTATGAGAAATCCTTCTTTTTTTACTTCCATTACTTCCAGTAAAAAGAAGAAGGCTCCGCTATCCATTATCCGCCGCCTTTGTTCCTCTAATCTCTCATCCATCATCTCTCCTCTTTTCCTTTACTTCCAGTAAAAAGAAAATGAGATGCGAGGGGAAATGGACGATCGACATTCATTATCCGTTGACTTCGCGTTGAAAGAAAAACGCGGCTCGCGCGGAAACGACAGGAGCATCGCTTCGCCCGAACCGAAAAAAAAAGCGTTCCCGGGCGGGAACGCTTTTTTTTGTCGGAGAATTCTCCTCAGAGAGAATCTGCGGAGCTGGGCGTGTTCGCGTCGGCCGCGGCCGGAGCCGTTTCCGTCGGACGGGTGGACTCGCGATAGAGCGTTCCCGCCGAGCTCATGAACGTCGGATTCGAGTAGATTTCCGCCGGGGACGTGCCCTTGAAGGTGGAAATCGCCGTCGAGCCGCCGCGGGAAATCAGATTCCCAGTGATGAACACGAGCAGATTCTTCTTCTGAACCGCCTTGCTGGTGCCGCGGAAAGCGGCGCCGATGAGCGGGAGGTCGCCGAGAATCGGCACCTTGTCGTCCACCGTGCGGATTTCTTCGCGCATCAAACCGCCGATGACCATCGTCGCGCCGTCCGCGATCGTGACGGAAGTCTTGACGCGGCGGATGTTGAACACCGGCTGGTAGTACGTCATCGGCATCGTGACGATCGTGGAACCGACCATCGAGACGGCGGTTCCGCCGTAGTCCATGAAGCCTTCGAACTCCATGATCTTCAGATCGTCGATCGTGAGCTTGATGGAGTTGTCGGCGTTGACCGTCGGCGTGACATTGAGAATGATACCGACCTTTTCGAACTCTTCGGAGGTCGTGCGGTCGAACTGCGGCACCGCGGGAGCGATCGTGACGGATCCGCTTCCGCCCCAAGATCCATTATTATTGGAGGAGGAAGAGGAGGAAACGTCCATCTGCGGATCGTCGTAGGAGGACGGGAAGTTGATCAGCTGCGCGATTTCGATTTCGGCGGGCTGTTCGGTTTCGACCGTGAGGCTCGGAGCCGCCATGATGTCCGCGCCGGACTTGTTGTCGAGCAGGTTCAGGAGCAGATACACGTCGTAGTCGTCCAGCGTTCCGACCTTTCCGAGGAAGCTCGGAACGGTGTCCGCAAATACGCTGTCCGCCGGGTTCGTGATTCCGGAAGGTCCGTAGTAAAGCGACCCCTTGAGGGACGGCACCGGATTGTCGTATTCGTAAACATCGGGATCAAGCGGAACGATGACATTCCCGTTCTCGTCGGTCGTCGAATTGCGCGGAACGGTGAGCGTGATCTTCTTCGTTCCCGAATCGACGTCGTGCACTTCCTTGGCCCCGCGGTTGAACGTTCCCGAACGGATGACTCCGTCCTTGGCGAGACGCCAGTTGGCGGTCACTTCATGCAGCACCGTGTCGGACACTTCGATGAACTTCGCCTCGATGTTGACCTGCTTGATCGAATCTTCGTCGAGCTTCTGAATCGTGCGGCGGATCTTGTCGATGACCTTCGGATCGGAGTGCACGACGGTGAAGACGTTTTCGTCGCAGGTGATGGAATCTTCCGGACCGAACTTGACGCCGCGCTTCTGGAAGTAGAGGCGCGGAATGTCCGTGTCGTCGATCTCTGCGCCTCCGCCGGCTGCGGCGCCTCCGCCCCAAGGATCGTTGCCGGCGTCCGCGGCGGTGGCGGCGGCGTTGGCGCGGGTGACGGACTTCTTCATCTTTTCGATGGCGTTCGTCGAGGGGATTTCGACTTCGAGGAGGTTCGTGTTGCCCATCGCGGGATGGACTTCGACGATTCCGTCGCGGATGTCGTAGGAATAGTTCGCGCGGCGCAGGATGAGGTCGAGCACTTTGGACAGCGGCTGGCGCTGAATGGAAAGGCTGATCGGCGGAAGGTCCTGAATGTTCTTGACGCCTTCGGCGATGACGATGTCGATGCCGCGTCCGGTCGGGTCATAGCTCTTGGCGAGCTCGTTCAGGGTGTCGATGGCGCTCTGCAGGTCGGCGTTGCGCAGCGACACGGTGATGAGCAGGCGGTTCATCTTCAGCTTGAGCGGATCCTGGTCGGGATTCTTCTCTGCGGCCTTGGCCTCGACGGAGAACGCGCGGGCGAGCCCCCAGCTGTTGCTCGTGGAATTGAGGAGAGCGGAGCGGGTGACGTCGTGCTCGTAGGCGGCGGGATTGGCGAGAATGTTGTTGATGCGCAGCTTCATCGCCTTCGCTTCCGTGTTGTTGGAATCGTAGAGCAGGACGTTGTCGTAGAAGCGGAGCGCGCCCTGATAGTCGCCGTAAAGATAGAGCGCCTGAGCCTTGGCGAGGAGCGTGGCGGACTCGCGTTCGTCGCGTTCGAGCGTGGTGTTCAGCGTATAGGGATTATAGGCGTCCGCCGTCTTGCACCATTCGTCGAAATAGGTCTTCAGATTGAGATAGAAGCGATGCTTTTCTCCGAGGATGTTGCGGACTTCGTTCAGGTAGGATTCGGCTTCCTTCGGAGAACGGGAGGCGATGGCGTCCTGGAAGTACGCTCCGGAAATCTGAGCGCGGACGAGCTTCACCTTGTCCTGCACTTCGACGGTGGAGGGAAGCACGGGGAGGACGGCGCGCGCCTTTTCGACGTCGGCGATCGCCTCGGGGAGGCGATGGCGCGTGAGGTTGGCGTTGGCGTTCTCGAGATGGCGCTCCGCGGCGAGAATGTCGTTGCGGTTGCGGGCGCGGGCGGCATCGATCATGTCCGCGGCGACTTCGGCGCCGTTCCCGCCGGCTTCGCGTTCGACGGCGCGCTGACGGATGAGGGAGATCTTGTCGCGGAAAGGCACGGAGGCGACGTTGTCGGGGAGCGCGGATTCGGCTTCATCGAGAAGCGCGAGGGCCTCCGCCGTGCGGCCGTTGGCGATGTAGCCGTCGGCCTTGAACAGGACGGCGTCCACTTCCTTGAAGACTTCGGAATAACGTTTCACGACGCGCTCCAGAGCCGTGTCTTCGGACTCGGCGGGAGCGGGAACGTCGGAACCGGCGTTGTTGTTGAGCGGGGCGGCTCCCTCTTCGGCGAAAACGGCGGGAGCGGCGAAACCGGACGCGACCGTCGTCGTGACGAGGATTGAGGAAACCAGATTTTGGAGGCGCAGGAGCTTATTCATGCGAGGGGCGATTTCTCGTGGTGAGAGGTTGTTATTTTAAGGGGTTGAAATACTGAAGTATGGACTGAAATTGTTTTTCCCGTCATTGCGGAGAGAGAACGCGCTCCGTCGTTTTCGGGGCCTTCGTTTTCTTGTCCAGCTCGGAAGATTGTTTTTCAATTCTCGCTTCTTGGGCGGAAATGTCAAGCCCTTTAATGCGGAAAACGTCGTTTCCGAGCGTGATTTCGCGCCCGTTTCCGACGAACGCGAAAGGCTGATCGGGCGAGTCGCGGCGCGCGATTTCGCGCACGAGTTCCTTTTTTCCGGGAACGCGGGTCTCGCTGTAGAGCCATTCCGAAAAGCCGTCGGAGAAGACCGCTTCCGTGCGGTTGGCGTCGTCCGCGGGCGTATCGGAGATGACGAACTCGCGGGGCGCGCGTCCGCGCTCGTCGATGACGACGGCGTCGAGCGTCTCCTTGAACGCGCCCGTCGCGTCCTTCCAGCGATGAATGCGGAAGGCCTTGAGCTTGGCGTTGGAGTTCGGAATGGTCATCGGCGTTTCCGGCGTGAGCGTGACGGTGCGCTTGCCGCCGACGGTCTCGTCGCTGAGCACGAAAGTGGGCGCCGTGGGCGTACCGAAGCCGAGCACGCGCGTCTCCGGACGTTTTCCGGAAATGTCGGAAATGGAGAGCACGGCGGCGTAGCGGCCGGGCGAGGTCTGCTCGGGCACGGGCTTCGTCCCCGCGGTGTAGGAGCTGATGACGAGCCGGAACTTGGGATGCGAAAGGGACTTCAGCGTGAGACCGAACACTTCCTCGGGCGGGGGCGGAAGATCTTTCGCGAAATACTTTTTCTGCTTCGTGTCCCAACTGATTTCCGGGGAGGAGAAGAGGTCGTAGTTCCAGCCTTCCGCGAGGTCGAAGGCAGGAGCCTTCCAGGCAACGGCGGAGGCGGCCGCCTTTTCGCCGGAGGCGGAAGAATCCGTCCACGCGGGAACGTCCGCGCCGCGCGCCTTCAGAGCAGGAACGGTGGTTTTGGAGGAAGGCGCGAGCAGCGCGTAGGCGGCGCAGCCGCCGACGCACGCGAGCAACGCGACGACGCAAAGGATTTTGTCGGAATTTTTCATGTCAAATTATTCCTCCTCGGCAGCTTCCGCGGAAGCGGGTTTCTTGTCAACGGGACGGATGTATTCGAAAGTGACCAGGAACTCCGAAGGAGCTTCCGGCTGAACGACGAATTTCGCCGGAAGCGCGGGAACGGCCGCGGCGACCGCGCCGTCGGACGCGGATTCGGCCTCTCCGCCGAAGATGGAGAAATCGTCCGCGGCGGGAGCGGCGGCGTCCTCGCCGCCGGAAACGGCCTCAGGCGGCGGCGGATCGAGCTTCAGGCGAGCCGCCTCGACTTCCGCGGGAACGGAGGGCGACACGACGACGTCGCGCACGTAAACGGGATAATCTCCGTCGGCGGTGAAGGACGAAAGGAAATTGCGCAGCACCGAGGTCGGCGCGACGAAGCAGAGCTGGAACGCGAGCGCGTTCACCGCGTCGGGACGGCGCAGCGAGGGGAACGGCGTTCCTCCGCGCGTTCCCGCGCCGTTCACGCGGCAGATTCCGCTCGCGGCCGTCTCGGCGGGAACGGAAACGAAAATCTCGTCGCGCAGGAGCGGAGCGGCGGGCGCGCCGTCCTTCACGGGCAGTTCGGCGGCCTCGCGGCGCACGTCCTTGACGAGCAGGAACACGCGTTTTCCCGCGGGGAGCAGATTCGCCTCCCGGAGCGCCGCTTCGCTCTTGGCGCGGGCTTCGCACAGGCGGCCGGAGAGAAGCTGCAGCACCTGCTGTTCCGCGCCGAGCACGGGAAGCGCGTCGAGCGCGAGCGCGGGCGCCTGCGTGCTTTGCAGATAACGGGAAAAGCCGAAATACTTGGCGCCGTCGGCGACGGCGATTTTCTCGTCGGCGAGCTTTTTCGCGCGTTCGTCGGTCTTCTGGCGCAGATTGGAGACGAAGGTGTTGGCGTCGTCGGCGAATTTTTCCGCGAGCTTTTCGCCCTTCTTGCCCCTGATCGCGGCGATCTTCGCGTCCACCGCGGCGGCGAGCGCCTTGGCGTTGGCCTTTTCGGCCTCGACGTTCGCCTCGGTCAGCGCGAAATCGCTCTTGCGGTCGGAAAGCTTTTTGACCGCCTTGTCGTTTTTCTCGATCGCCGCCCGGGCGGACGAATTGCGGACGAGTTCCTTCACGCAGAAACCGACTCCGGCGAGGAGCGCGAGCGCGAAAACGGAGACGGTCGCCGTGAACGCTTTGTCTTTTTTGAAGTTCATGGGGTTAAATTCCTTTCTCCGGTTTCAGCACGAGTTTGAGCGTGAGCGTGGGGAAGTTGGGACGGAGGAAGTCCGTCTGGTCGGTGAGCTTCTCCACGAACTCGGATTTCTTGAAGGCGTCGAGCACGGCGCGGCGGCGGGCGTTGAAGGCGGACGCGTTGTGTTCGGGCTTGGCGCCGTCCACCTGCGGAATGAGCAGGCGAAGCTTCAGTTCGACTTCGGTGCGGACGACCGGCTTCGCGTCGGCGGGAACGTTGCCGTCCTCGTCGGCTTCCGGCGCGCGGACGGAGCGGGAGACCTTGAGCCCGTCGATCCAGACGTGGCGGTCGGGCGAAAACGCGGATTCGCCGTCTTCGGAGAGCGTCGGCGCCTGCAGCGCGGAAACGCGGTCCTGCACGTCGGCGAGGAAGGCGTTCCAGGCGCCGCGGGAAGCGAGCACGCCGTCGAGCGTCTCGACGAAGGCCGCCGCGGGAACGTTGAGCTTTTCAAAATCGGAAATTTCCTTCTGATACGTCTCCAGCTTCTTCTTCTGGGCGGAGAGCGCGGAATTTGCGGCGTCGAGAGAGTCGCCGAGATTCTGCAGGCCGAGGAACACCGGCCACGGCGCGAGCGCGAAAAGCAGCGCCGCCGCGATGAAGAACGGCTTTTTCCTGGAGAACGCCAGATCGTCCGCGATCTGCTGCGGAAGCAGGTTGACCTGCTTGTAGGAGGAGTCCAGCAGCTCGGACGCGTCGCCGATGACTTCCGAAAGCTGGAAGCGCACGGAATCGAAATAGCCGGCGTCCACGCCGGAAGCGACCTGCACGGGAACGGTGGGTTCGAAATATTCGACCGGAAGACGCTGCGATTCCGCGAGCGATTCGGACAGACCGGGCAGAAGAGATCCGCGGCCGGTGAGCAGAATCTTCACGGGAACGCCGTTCGGGCTCTGGCGCTTCTGATTGACGATGCGCCGCGTGATCTCCTGCCCGAGACGGCGGCAGAACGCCTGCGCGTTCTCCTTCAGCTTGAGCACGTGCGGATCGTCGTCGGCGACGTCCATCGCGTCGGAGAAATAATTGACCTTGAGACGCTCCGCCGCCGGGAACGGCTTGCCGAGGGAGTCCGCGATCGCCTGCGTGAGGAAGTTCCCGCCGACGGCGATGTTCTGAATGCTGAAGCCCTCCGGCGTGACGAACGTGAGATTGGTCGTGCGCGCGCCGACGTTCACGATGAGCACGTTCTCGGTCGCGTCGACGTTGAGGAAGCGGTACGCCTGATAATCGAGATTGGTCGAAGGCTGAATGATTTCCGGCGTGACGCCCGAGCGGAGCATCTGCTGGGCGAAGCGGTCCGCGTTCTCGCGCTTGATCGCGAACAGCACGACTTCCGCCTCGACGCCGTCCGTCGAGATGATCTGGCTGTCCCAGACGAGGTCGCCGAGCGGGAACGGGAACTTGTCCGCCGCCTCGAAGGAAATGATCTGGCGCTGGCGCGAGGCCTCGACCTGCGGCACCTTGACGTTCTTCGTCAGCAGCAGGTGCCCGGGAGCGATGACCGTCGCCGCGCCCTTCAGCTTGAGATTTTTGAAAATGTTGCTCAACGCGGCGGAAGCGGCGGGAGCCCACTCCTCTTCCTCCATGTAGTTGTAGACGAGGTCTTCGACCACGAGCTTTTCGAGAACGAGGCTGCCCGCCTTTTCGGAGAAGACCGAAACGGAGACATGCGTCGTCCCGCAGTTCACCGTAATCTTTTTTGCGTTACTGCCCATCGGGTGTATTTGTCTTTATGAAAAGTTAAACGAGGAAAAAATTCCGCGTCGGAAACGCGTTCCCGCGCGGAAACGGCAAAATCACTGATCGACGTCTTCGAAAACGACGGACGGCGCGTTTTTCGGCCACGCCACGTACGGCAGCTTCGTGAAAGGCACGAGGAGCCCTTTCGTGTCGGAGACGGAGGATCCGGCGTTGTCGCCGATCCAGGCCACGAATTCGGCGGGGCTCTTCACGTTGGTCGGACGACGCCCGTTCGGGAAATCAAGCGCCTTGCGGGAAAGAAGTTCGCCCTTGGGATTGCAGACGGGAAGCGGATTGCCCTTGTAGGAGAATTCGACGAGATAGAACTCCGGCTTGGCCTGGCCGAGCATCGCGTTGGAGAGCTTGCTTTCGCGATCGACGATTTCCGACGGAATGAAGAAGCTGACGTTGGACGCCTTGCCGGCGCCCACCTGCAGACCGACGAGCGTGACGGACGCGCGGTAATAGACGTACTTCGCGTTCGTGTCCGTTCCCGCCGCCTCTTCGGACGCGGCGAGCGCCGCCTCCTTCTCTTCCTGCGTGCCGCGGGCGCGCGTTCCGGAAAGCGCGGTGTTCGTCTTGGGATAAGCGAGCGTGAGCGTCACCTTGAGATTGTTCAGCCAGTCGTTCGACTTGAAGTTGGGCGCCCACGCGCACGTGCGGGCCTGAAGCTCCAGGTTCGTGCAGGCCCAGTTTCCGGAATAACCCGCGACGGGAACGACCGAGTGCTTGACGTTCTTCACTTCCACGAACGGAACTTCCGCCCAATTCACGTCCTGCGCGAAAGCGGAGGGAGCAAGCGCCGCGACGAAAGCGACGGCCGCGACAAGATATTTTTTCAGAGGATTCATCATAAGGGGATCGGGGTTGAATTTTGCGTAGAATTAGAGCCGCGCGGCGGGATTTTTTCAATCTTTTTTTTTGAAGGTCGCGCCCGCCCGCGCGAACCGAACCGAAAGCATCGGACGCGGACGGGCGTTCCCGCCGAGCGATTTTTCCGCGCCGAACAGACCGTTCGTCAGTTTTTCGCCAAAGAGAAAAATTTATGAAGAAAAAAAACTGCGGCGATTGTCGTTCGTCTGCGTCGCAGGCGCGGCGCGTTTCGCGCGCTCCGGCGGAAACGCGGGCAAGGCGATCCGTATTCCCGGGAATGCGAAACGACGCGCGAACGGACTACTAAAGCCTGCGCCCTGCCCCCTCTTCAAGGAGCAGAGCGCAGGCGGACGGTTCCCGCGGGAACGCGTCAGTCCTCGCGGACGACGCGGAAGGTGACGTTCGCGTAGCCCGAGCCGGGAGCGCGGGTTTCGCCGTCGTTTTCCGTGCGGCAGAGCGTCCGCGGCGAATCGTAGGCGCCGCCTTTGACGACGCGGCGGCCCTTCGCCTTGCCCGCGGTCCATTCCCAGCAGTTGCCCCAGAAATCGACCGCGCCGCACGCGCCGGGCGTTCCCGCGTAGGCGTCCACGGGCGTCGTGCCGTCGTGTTCGCCGCAGTTGAAGTCCGCGTCCTTGGGCATGTGCCCGGCGGCGAGCTCCCATTCCGCTTCGGTCGGGAGGCGGTAGAAGGCGTTCTTGTCGCGCGCGGAAAGCCATTTGCAGTAGGCGGCCGCGTCGTCGCAGGAAACGTTCACGACGGGGTGGCGCGCCTTGCCCGCCGGCGGCTCGCCGTCGCGCGTCCAGCCCGCGGGCGCCCTGCGCTTCGTCGCCTTGACGAACGCGGCGTATTCCTCGTTCGTGACGGGCGTGTGCGCGATGCTCACGTTTTCCGCCGCGCCGATGAGCGCGTGGAATCCGTCCTTCGCGTCGCGGGAGCCGGGGCGCAGGCGCTTGTCGGTGAAGCGCGCCATGTTCTGTTCGACGCGCGTCGCGCGGTTTTCGATCATCTCGTCGACGATCTCCTGCATCTCCGTCACCTTCGACTGATGTCTGGCGGTGCGCTTCAGCTCTTCGAGCTTCGCCTTTTTGCGCGCCACGATCGCGTCGTAGTTCTTCTCGACCTTCTTCTTGAGCGCGGCGCGGTTGGCGGCCGTCGGCGACTTGCGGCAGGCGGCGATGAGCGCCTTGGTCTCTTCGTCGAGCTCGGGGCGTTCCTTCTCGATCGTCGTGCTGAACTTGTGCAGCCTGGCTTCGGAGTTCGGCGCCGCGACGGCGGGAACGAGCATGAGCGCGGAAAATCCCGCGACGACGAGGAGCGTTTTTCCGAGGGTTTTAAGCAGGGTTTCCATGCCTGTAAAAAACGCGCGTTCCCGCGGGAAGTTTCGCGCCGCGGCGGCGCACGCGGCGGGCAGAAAATTCTTTTCTCCGTTCCCGCAAAGGTATGCAATAGGCGGATTGCATTTTTAAGATGATCACGTTCTTCATCGCTTTGGTCTGCCTGATTCTGGGCTACGTCTTTTACGGCGCCTTCGTCGCGAAGCTCTTCGGGGTCGATCCCGCGCGGGAGACGCCCGTGCGGCGTCTGCACGACGGCGTGGACTACATGGAGATCCGCCCCTGGCGCGCGTTCATGATCCAGCTGCTGAACATCGCCGGGCTGGGGCCGATCTTCGGCGCGGTGCTCGGCGCCGCCTACGGGCCCGTCGCCTATCTGTGGATCGTGCTCGGCTGCGTGTTCATGGGCGCGGCGCACGACTTTTTCTCCGGCGCGATTTCGATGCGCTTCGACGGCTGCAGCCTGCCCGAACTCATCGGAAAAACGCTCGGGAACGGCGCGCGGCGCGTACTGATTCCGTTTTCCGCGCTGATGCTGCTCGCGATCGGCATCGCGTTCGTGAGCGGGCCGGCGGGGCTGCTCGCGCAGCTCTCGGGAACGCTCTCCGAGGTCGTTCCCGTCGAGGCGGTCGCCGAGGGCGGGCTCGTCCTGCCGTTCGCGGGAACGCTGAGCTGGACGGCGATCTGGACGGGCGCGATCGTGCTCTACTACGTCTTCGCGGTGCTGATGCCGATCAACAAGATCATCGGCAGGATCTATCCGATCTTCAGCGTGACGCTGATCTTCATGGCGCTCGGCGTCTCCGGCGCGCTGCTCTGGAAGACGGCGACCGGCGCGCTCGAAATGCCCGAGCTGACTTTTTCCGCGCTGAGGAACTTTCACGCGGACGCGGGCGCGAACCCGCTCTTCCCGATGCTCTTCGTCGTGATCTCCTGCGGCGCGATTTCGGGCTTTCACGCCACGCAGTCGCCGATGATGGCGCGCTGTCTCAAAAGCGAACGCCACGCGCGCCCCGTGTTCTACGGCGGCATGATCGCCGAGGGCGTGATGGCGCTGATCTGGGCGTCCGCGGCGATCGCGTACTGCGGCGGCGCGGAAGGGCTGAACGCCGCCGCGCAGGCGGGAAAGACGCCCGCCGTCATCGTCAACGCGATCTGCACGGACTGGCTCGGCGCCGTCGGCGCGGTCGCGGCGATTCTCGGCGTCATCGTCTGCCCGATCACGTCGGGCGACACGGCGCTGCGCAGCGTGCGCCTGATCGCGGCGGACGCGCTCGGCGTCTCGCAGAAGCCGCTGCTGAACCGCGTGCTCGTCTCGCTGCCGATCTTCGGCGTCGCGCTCGCGCTGAGCCAGATTTCCTTCGACGTCATCTGGCGCTACGTCGGCGTGGGCAACCAGACGCTCGCGGCGCTCACGCTCTGGGCGTGCGCGACTTGGCTGGCGCGGGAACGCAGACCGCACTGGCCGCTGAGCGTTCCCGCGGCTTTCCTGAGCGCGGTCTGCGCGACGTATTTCCTGAACGCGCCGCACAAGCTCGGCGGCCTCGCGCTCGGCTACGACGTCTCGCTGCTCGCGGGAACGCTGTTCGCGTGCGCGCTGCTCGCGTTCTTCGTGCTGCGCGTCCGCGCGCGTTCCCGAGCCGCCGCGTGATTCTCCGAAAAAAAAAGAATCTGAGGACTCTCCCGCCATGCCGGAAATCTCCGTATCCGCCATCTTCACCGCCATCGTCCCCGTCGTGATCACCGTCGCGATCGGCTACCTTTTCCGCAGAAAGAACTGGGTGGACCAGAACATACAGGCGGGCCTGATGCGCCTCGTCATCTGGGTGTTCACGCCCGCGCTGATCATCGACCGCGTGCTGGACAATCCGCTGCTGAAGGATTTTTCCGTCGTGTGGAAGGTGGTCGCCGCAGGCTTTCTGAGCGTGACGCTCGGCATGTTTCTCGCCGTGTTCTGCGCGAGATTCTTCGGGATATCGGACGCGAAGCGCCGCCGGGCCTTCGGCTACTGCTGCGGCGTGTACAACTACGGCTACGTCGCCCTGCCCATCTGCATGTCGCTGTGCCCGCCGGAGACCGTCGGGCTCATGCTGCTGTTCAATTCGAGCATCGAGGTCGCGATCTGGTCGATCGGCGTCGCGATCGTCAACGGGAGCGTGCGTCCGGCGGAACTGGCGAAATCCGTCGTGAACCCGATCTTCTTCTCGATGCTCTTCTGCCTCGCGTGCAACTTCACCGGATTTTCCCCGCACGTTCCCGAATGGGTGTTCGGCTCGGCGAAAAGTCTCGGCGGCTGCATGATTCCCTGCGGCATCCTGCTCGTCGGCATGGCGCTGCCCGTGCTGATGAACGGATTCCGCCTGCGCGACGATCCCGCGATCTCCGTCGGCGCGCTCGTGATGCGCCTGCTCCTCATTCCCGCGCTGATGACCGCGTCCGCGCTCTTCATTCCCGCGCTCCCGCAGGATCTGCGCTACGTGCTCATCATCCAGTCCGGCATGCCGACGGCGATGATTCCCATCGTCGTGCTGCAGTACTACGGCGGGGACGCCCGCCTCGCCCTGCGCATCGTGCTTTCGACTTCCGCGGTCTGCGTGATCACGCTTCCGGTCTGGATAAAAACGGGATTTTGGCTGCTCGGAAAAATTCAGTGATTTTTTTGCTTGCGTCGTTCCCGCGAAAAGATTTTACTCAGCAATACATTTTTTCCATTGCTCAGGTGGTGAAATTGGTAGACACGTATGCTTGAGGTGCATATGCCGAGAGGCTTAGGGGTTCGAGTCCCCTCTTGAGCACCATTTCAAAAAGCCCGCAAAGCCGCATAAACAAAGGCTTCGCGGGCTTTTTCGTGTTTTTCGCCAAAGCGTGAAAAGTGCCTGAAACTGCCCGAAAACGCCCCTTCCTTGCAGAGAAATTTACGAAAATTTTACGAACGCCTTTTTGGCGCCCCAGCCTTTTATTTATGCAGGTTCCAAGTTATCGACGGGCTGAAAATCCGAAAACTGAAATCTTCGTTTTCGGAGGCGGTTTTCGTAAATTTTTCGTAAATTTTCGCAGAGATTCTTTTATTTATGCGCTCCGCAGGGCGAAAAAACGAGCACGAACGGGCGAGCGAACACGAAAAACCCGCCGCTTTTTCGGCGGCGGGATTCATCCGGGAGCAACGGGCGGCGGGATTCAGACTTCGGAGGCGGACGCGGGAACGGGCACGCATTCCAGCGCGGCGGGAATAAGTTCGACCAAGCCCTTAGGCGTAGAATCCGGCTTCCCGGCTCTTGTCTCGGATTCTCCCGTTCCCGCGCTTCCTGTCCCGTCCACGCCTCGGGAAACGGGGAGTTCGGGCGCCGTCTCGCTTCTTTGTCCGCCCGTCAGGCTCAAGATTTCTTCTTCGGTTTTGTCGAGTTCTTGCCTCACAATTTCGTCTCCGTATCCGTCAGCGATAACCTTCTTTAGCGCTGAACGTTTCCGCTGTAGCTCGCGAAGCCGTCCGCCTTCCTGTTCCTCTTTCGTTCCTGCTCCGACCGCTGGAGACGCTCCGGCTTCGGACGCATCCGGCGCAGTCTGCGACGATTTTTCGGCGGCGGATTGCTTCGCCGCCCGCGCCGCCTGTCGATTTTCGCGCCGCTCTTTTCTTTCCTGTTTTGTTTTCGTCATTTCGTCTAATGTATTTTTCATTCTCTCGGAGAAAAAAATGAGTTCGCGAGGATTTTCAGACGGGAGCGCCCGCAGCGCGGCATTTCCTCCGCCGTCCATTTCATTCAATTTTTTATGAATACGGATTACGGTTTCAGACTTGCCGCCGACGGCGTGAGCAATCGCGGCGGCTGTTCCCGAGATATACCCGTTTTCCTGCTTACCTCCGTTATATCTGCTTTCGTTTCTTATCGCGACGAGATACTCCGCAAGCCGATTTCTGACTTCCTTTTCCAAGTTGGCGATTTCGCAAATCGCTTCAATGTCGTAAGTTTTCATCGTTTCGCTGCCTCCGTCCGCGCCGTCAACCAAGCTTCCACCGCCGAAACACGGAAACGCGGGTCTCCGCGACCGCCCGCGCCTATCCTCACGCAGGGGCAGCCCTCTTTCAGCCAGCGGGCGATTTGGCGCTCCGAAATCCCGAACGCTGCGCAGATTTCTTTGCGGGTTATGTAAGTCTCGAACTTTAATGTATCGTTTTCCATACCGACGCGCCGAAACTTAAAGAAGTTCTTTCACCTACCGGAAAAATCAGAACGCGAGTTCAGCGCCCGAGCCTTCATTTGAGCGGGAAAGAATTTTTTGAAAAATTTTTCTCAAGTTTTCACCTACCGGCGACTTACCTACCGACAAACGCCCCTCGGGGGAATGCACAAAAACGCCCGCCCACGCGACAAGACGGCGGGCGGGCTGACTCCGGAGACGTGCGGGAACGCGCCTTCACTCGGGAGAGTATGCAAGCGCATCGTTGAACTCCACCTTCACCGGACGCGGGCGGCGCTGCTTGAACTTCCAAAACTCGGGACAAGTTCTTTTGCGGACATTTAAGACAGTCTGCACGGAAACCCCGAAATCCTCCGCGACCTGCGTTTGCGTCGCTCCGTCTCTAAGGCGCTCCATCATCTCGCCTTCCTCAACTCGCGAGAGCCTCCGCCCCGTGCTCCGGCGCGTCGCTTCGTTCGGGACGGATTCAGACTCGCCGTTAAATTCGAGTCCTTCCCGAAATGACACGTCCGCAGAAAAGAACCAAAACGCAGTTTTCTTTTTTCGCCTAAATTTCACAACCCGCGACTGCCGCAAAAGCGCTTCCAAATCCGCGACCTTCATCTTCCCTTTCTTGAGCGCCGAAAGATAAATCTCCGCTTGAAAATCTACTTTCAACCTGCCGAAAATGCGCACGCGCTCCCAAGTCTCGGGAGACTTTCCGGAATAACGGGCTTCAAGGGACAATCTGTAGATGCATTCTTCGCTTGTTTTGAACGGCAGAGTCAAATCGTGCGCCGCGTAAGCGTCTGCGCATTTTGCGAAAATTAGCTTTTTCTTTTCGGCTAATGCTTCGGGCGACCAGACGAGCCCAAGAAAATCTTTCTGCGTATTCGCGAGAAAAAAGAAAGGAGCAGATTCCAAACGATTGGAAACATCTTTTGGGGACATTTGGTAAAGCTCTGAAAGCGTAATCCATTCCCTCGAACGAAATTGCCCTTCGGCGGGTTCTACGCGCGTCCGCATCTCTACGCGTCCGGAGGCAAGACCTTTGATTTCTCCTTCCTTCAAATCAAACACCTTTCGCGTAAGTTCCAAGGCGAAGGGTTTGTTCGGCAGCTCTTCGACGATATAAGTTCTTTCTTCAGCAACTTCTTCCATTGCTTTTTATGCTAATGTTCCAATGAATAACATACAACGATTACATTGTTTCTGCTTCTTTCATCTCGTTCTTGCCAGTGTGCGACATGAATCTTTTTTTTTGCGAACCTCGCGAAACAATGTATTGCATGAGTATTTTTGCGAACCTCGCGAAAAAGTGCGTCGTGCGCAGACCCCCAAAACGGGCGCGTTCGGATTAAAAGATTCCTTAAATGCAAGCGGCGACTAAGGGCTTCCCGCGAGCCGCCCACGCCCCGCTCATCCCCCTTTTCGTCTGCAATTTCCGACTGCTCCCGAGACAGGCGGAGCGCGAAGCGCTTCGCCGCCAACTTTTTTTTCTTATTTCTTTTTTTATTCCTTTATTGTTTATCCTTTATTATGAACCTTCAAAAAACGCTCGAACCCTCATAAAATAAAGAAGTCAATTTCCAAATTTGGAACCGATAAGGAACCCAAAGGGAACCGAAACGGAACGCTCGCGGAATTTCTCAAAAGCTGTTCACAATTCCCCGAACTGTTCGCCGCAGAGCCTCAAATAGCCGCCGCGTTGCCGCGTGCGCCTGTTTCCTCGCGCTCGACGTTCGGCGGGCTTCCTGCGCCCGTTTCGTCGCGGGAACGTGCCTTCTTGCCTTCCCGTGAAAACGCAATCGCCTTCCCGTCGCTCACGGGCGGCACAATACCGAAATAATCCTTAGCTTGAACGGCGGAAACGGGGTTGCGGTAATTCGTCCCCTGCGTCCGGACGCTGTGCCCGCAGTAGTCCGCCGCCCGAAATTGCCCATGAATCACGGCGAGACAGCTCGCCGCCGTATGTCGGAAAGCGTTCTGCGTTTCCGTCAGCCCCGCGCGTCTGCCAGCCCGCTTTATCCTATAGCTGTAAGCCTGTGCCCTGCAGTTGAATTGTTCGGTCTCCACGCGCTCCCGCGCCTCGGGAGAAAGCTCGGAGAGCTTCGCGGCGGGAACATCATTGAACGGGAAAACAAGCCCATCCGGCGGCGTCTGCAGTCCGCGGACGCGACAAGCCTCAATCCACGCGGCGGCGTTCGCGGGAACGGGAACGGCTCGCGCGAGCTTCGTTTTCGTTATCGTGCACGAAAGCCGCAGTTCCCCGTCTATGATATCCCGCCACCGGAGGCGCATCGCCTCCGCCTCGCGCACTCCGCAAAACAGCTGGAGCACGGCGGCGGGAACGGCTTCGGGAGCGTCCGCCCAAAGCTCCGCGAGCACCGCGCGAGTCTGCGCGGGCGTGAGAATGTCGGGGTCTTTCGTCTTTATGATTTTAGGCGCAGAGACGATTTCAAGGGGGTTGTTCAGTTTATCCGCAGGGCGTCGCGTCGAATTTTCGCGGACATACCACCATTTGAAAAACTCTTTCGTTATGTCGATATAGTGCTTTCTCGTTTTCGCGGACGGAACAGTTCCCGAACGCGGACGCGCAACGGCAGAAATCGCTTCGTTCAAAACAGCGTCCCCGATTTCAGAAAGCCGCTTGCCTTCCAGCACCTTTGCAAGCGCATTCAAATAAGTTGAAATCCGCCGCCTGTATGCAAGCGAACACGCCCCCGCGCGCTCCTTCGCTTCTATGAACTGAAACGCCGCATCCGCGAACAGGGGCGTTTCGTCCTTCGTTTCCTCGCGCTCGATTGCCTCGCGGAGCAGTTCATCAAGATTCCTCGCGGGCGCTCCCGCCTGTTCCTTCGCCAAGACATACGCCCGCCAGCGCTTCAGCGCGGCTTCCTCCTCCTTGCGGAGCGTCCCGAAACCCGCGCCCGCCTGTTCGCCTATCCGGTTCGCCTCCCGTGCCGCCGCGTTCGCCTTCGCGTAATCCTCCACCGCGAAAAGAGAGCGCTTCCAAGTATCCCCCTGCCGAATCCACAACTCTAACTTGCCGAACCTTTTTTCAAATCTGACCTTCCCGAACTTTCCTTTTTCCAGCCCGAGCCACCCCCGCCCGCTCTTGACGGCGGGAAGATGCTCGAAATCCTTACCGATTTTCACTCTCTTTTCAGCCATACCGAGACGCTATCCGCCGCCCCTCGCCCTTGCAAGACTTTTTACGAAATTCTTACGAAAATATTTTTCTTCTTTTATTAAAGCAATATATTAGGGGTTCGAGTCTCTTGAGCACCATTTCCAAAAGCCCGCAAAGCCGCATAAATAAAGGCTTCGCGGGCTTTTTTTTTTCGTCGCTCCGCGACGACGGCCCGTTCCCGCGGAGGTTTTCCGCGCGCGGAGAATCACGAATCCTCCGCGGCTTCGCGGGCGAGCTTGCGCCGCAGAAGGAAATCCCCGACGAACACCGCCGCGAGATACAGCGCGAAAAGGACACCGGAAAACGCGATCAGCGCGACCGGATCCCCGATCGGGGATATCAGCAGCCCCGAAACGAGAATCCCCGTCAGCACCCAGCGCCACTTTTCCAGAAGAGTCCTCTTCGAGACCACCTCCAGATACTGAAGAAAGACGACGACGAGCGGGAACTCGAACATGACGCCGGAAAACAGCGTCAGCATCACGACGAACAGGTAGTAGTCCTCCGCGAGCCAGTTCATGCTCATTCCGAAATGTTCCGCCAGAACATAAGGCAGCCCGACCGAAATCGGCGCGAGCAGGAAGAACGCGATCGCCGCGCCCGCGAGGAAAAGCGCGCTCGACGCCGCGCAGAACGGAATCAGGCGGGAGCGCTCGGACGCGGTCAGCGCGGGAGCGACGAATCTGCCGACGCGGTAGAGGACGAACGGCCCCGAAAACACGATTCCGCCCAGCAGAGCGATGTAGAGCAGTATCGAAAACGTGTCCATGAAGCGCATCACGACCAGCGCCTGAGCCCCGTCCGCGGGAACGCTCGGCGCGTGTTCGAGCGGCCAGCGCAGCGCGGCGAAGATTTCCCTGGAAAACACGAGCGAAAGCGTTCCCGCCGCGACGAAGGCGACGACGCAGAAGACCAGCGCGGAACGCAGCTCCTCGAGATGCTCGAAGAACGACATTTCTCCGCCGTCCTCGGCGGGCGCCCGCCCTTCCCTCCGCGTCGGAGAAAGTTCCTCGTTCCCGTCCTCCATGTAGTCTCGGCCTCTTCCGGCGATCTTCTTTCTTTTTCGGAAAAGAAATCCGCGCGCCCGCGCCGCTTCAGCGCACGCCGCGCTGGCGCAGCGCCTCGAACAGG
>JBJEVP010000176.1:0-2094 GCA_051884475.1 Candidatus Spyradosoma sp. | reverse complement strand
CGTTCCCGCGTTCGGCTTTAGCAAAGTTACGGTTGCGACGACTGACGGCGTCGCGACCGTGACGAACACAAGTTCCCAGACGAATCAGGACACGATCTATTTGAATGACGAAGAAGCAGATTCGAACATCACGAGCTATGTCTTCAATTTGTCCGGCGGCTTCTTTTCCGCGACGGCCAGCGGGAGCGCGGGCACGAACAACCGCACCCAGCGCATCACCAAAGACGTGGTAATTCAGAATCTGACCATCAACAACGGATATTCCAACAGTTATGCGGAATTCGCGGGCGCGGTCAGCGGATCCGGAAACATTGCCATTACCGCCGCCAACGGGCAGGACTTGCTTTTCACGGGTGACGTCAGCCAATTTTCCGGGAATATCACTTACAGCGGTGCGCTTCTTGAAACGGGCGGGAACCAGGATTTGGGTTCTTATGCAGGAACATTAGGAGAGACGGGCAATAAAAATGTCGGCATCATCCAGTTCGGCGGCGCCAAAGCATACGATTCTGCGGGAACGACGGCCGTTTCCAAGACGGCGATTTCCGGAACGGGAGAAATTTCGACTGCCTCCGTTTTGCGCTATAATTTTGCGGCGGAATCGGACGGCGCGGCGCTTACGGTGACTAACTCGTCCATTTCCGCGCGCTACCTCGAGTTCAAGGGCGGCGCGAACTATACGGTTTCCTCGACGGTCACGGGCAACGATGCGACGGCGGCGAACAATACTTTGAAGATTTCCGCGGGAACGACGACGTTCACGGGCGCGGTTTCCAACTTCGGGAACGTGACGGTCGCGAGCGGCGCGACGCTCGCCGTCGGCACGGGCGGCTCACTCGACCTTTCCGGCGCGAGCGTCACGCTTGCGAGCGCGATTACGAACTCGGGAACGGTGACGCTTTCGGGAACGACGGTGTTCGCGCTCGACAATCTCACGGCGACGAACGGCACCTACTCGCTGATTACCGGAAATTCGGTGGCGGACGTGTCCGGAGTTTCGTTCACGCGTGACGGATCTGCGATTAAATCCTCCCGTCTCTCCGTAAGTACGGCCAGCGGCTACGCCGTCACGGTGACGAATTATTCCGACTTGGTCTGGGCGGGAACGGCGGAAAATTCCGTCTGGAACACGACCGCCGAGAATTGGTCAAGCACGACGGCGGGCGATTCGGTCGCGTTCGAGAATCGCGACTCCGTGACCTTCGGCACGAACGCGGGCGTTTCCAAGATCGTTTCCGTGGCGTCCGTTGTCGTCGCGAATTCCGTCACGGTGAGCGACAGTTACGAGTTTGCGTTCTCGAACAACGGCTCCGTCACGGCCTCGACGATGAGCATCGCAGACGGGAAAACGCTGACGCTCTCGGGCACGGGTACGCTTACGACGGGCGCGGTTTCCGGCGGAGGCAATCTGACGGTCGGCGCGGGGACGGAAGCGACGTTCACTGCCGCCAACACGCTTTCGGGCTCGATGACGCTTGACGGCACGTTGAATCTCAACAACAGCGTGCTTTCTGTTTCGGAAAATACAAATACGGCGACGATTTCCGCGCTCAGCTCGCTGACCGGTTTTTCCGGCTCCGGCAGACTTGTCCTCGACATCACGGGAAAAGGCGCAGCTAAGAACGTCGATTTTTCTCCGGTAAGCGGGTTCACGGGAACGCTCGTGGTCAAAGGTGCTTCCCGCATGAATCTGCTCGGCGAAACGGGCAGCCTCAACGCCATCAACCAGTTTGCGGGAATTGAGGTTCAGAGCGGGGCTCAGCTTTATTTGTCCGCTTGGACGGGAGAAGGCACTCGCGTTTCGAACCTTTCGCGGACTTTGACCATCGCGGGCGCGGGCTACGGCAGCGGCACGGAAGCCGCCGCGTTGCGTATGGCGGACAACGCCACGCTTTCCGGGCAACTTATTCTTTCCGGCAACGCGACCGTTTATTCGGCGACGGGAACGCAGACCATTTCCGGCGGAATTTCCGCCGCGGGGAAGACGCTGACGATCAACGGCGCGAACATCTTGAACATTTCCGGCACGGCGGACATCACCATCGGCACGCTGACGCTCAATAAGAGCGGAGACACGAATCTTTCCGCCACGGG
>JBJEVP010000175.1:0-2099 GCA_051884475.1 Candidatus Spyradosoma sp. | reverse complement strand
GCCATCGCCGCGAGCGCGCAGGCGATCGATTCGCCGCCGACGAGACCCGACGCCAGCGCGACCGAGTATTCCTCTTCCGTCTTCTTGTGGAACTTGTTCCAGAGCCAGACGAAGATCGCGCCGATCGCGAACGACGCCGCGTTGTTGAACGCCGCCGGGAGCGTCAGCACGATGCCCATGCCGATCGCGGAGGGCATGTACGCGCGCGCCTTCGGGAACAGGCGTTCGCAGACCGGAATCGCGACGCCGATGAGCCCGCCGATCGCCATCGCCCAGTAAACCGTCGTCGGGAGCGAAATCAGCGGATCGTTCAGAAATTCCGCGACGGCCTTCCACATGCGCGCGGGCGGCGCCGGGTATTTTTCGAGCGCGTCCACGTCGGGCACGAGCAGGCGCCACACGGGAACGACGATCGCCGTGCCGATGCAGATCGCGAGCAGCTGCGTGAAGAACTGGATGCGCGGCTTCAGCCCGAGCAGATTGCCGAGCTTCATGTCGGACATGAGGTCGCCGGAGGCGCCGCCCGCCGCCGCCGTGACGCCGCCGGTGATGAGGTTCGTGCTCACGTTCCCGCGCGCGCCGGGCACGACGGAATAGATGAGCTGGGAAATTTTGCCCATCGCGCCGATCGGATTCGTGTCCGCCTCGCCGCAGGAGCGTGCGCAGATGAGGCCGAACGCGCCCGCGAGGAAGATCGCGAGCACGCCCAGATACCACGCCGCGTTGAACGCGAAGTGCAGCGTGCAGATCAGCCCGATCGCCGCGGGAACGATGCCGATGACGAACCACTTCATCGGGATTTCGACGTCGGCGTTGACGTCGTCGGCCTCGGACGTCGCCGCCGCGCCCTTTTTCGGGAAGATGCCGGAGAACGCGCGCCCGATCGTGCGCCACTGGAACGCGAGCGCGGTGAAGCTCGCCATGACCATGATCGACGTGCCGCACCACAGCGACCAGTAAACGACGCGGAAGCCGGCGAAGTTGCCCTGCTCGTCCACGGAGACTTCGATGTTGCGGAAAATGTCCGAGCCGACGTGCAGAATGTCCTGCGAAATGAGCCACGGCGCGAGGAACCAGTCGAGCGCGATCGCCGTGAAGAACATCGTCAGCGAAACGCGCAGCCCGCAGAGCATGCCCGCGCCGATGAGCAGCACGGAGGGATCGACGGAAATGCCCGGCAGCGTGCCGTCGGCGCTCTCGGGAACGGCGGTCGCGATTTTTCCGCCGACGGCGGGAACGCCCGCCTGCGCGAGCTCGGGCGTGATCGCCTTGTCGGAAACGACCGTCGCGCCCTGAAGGCCCCAGATCTTAAGCGGGTTGAGAAAATCCGGCAGCCCGATCGCGTCGGGAACGACGGCGAGCGCCGAGCAGAATTCGGCGAGCTTCGCCTTGCCCGTTTCCGCGAACGCGTTGGCGAGCGTCGGCAGCTGCTTCACGAGCCCGAGCACCGCCGCGAAGCCGAGCGCCGTGAGCAGCGTCGCGACCTTGTTGCGCGTGACCTTGCTCCCGCCCTTCGCGTAGAGCGACTTCAGCGTTTCCGCCGAGGCGATGGAGCTCGGGAAGCGCAGGCGCTCCTGATTGATCAGAGCCTTCTTCAGCGGAATCGCGATGCACGTGCCGAGAATCGCGCCGAAGAAGATCGTCGGCACCATCTTGTACCACGGCGCGGGAACGCCCTGCAGCAGCATCAGCGCGCCGAACGCGGAGACGACCGTGTGCGTCGTCGTCATACCGATGACGGAGGCGACCGACGACGTCGCCGCGTTCTCGAGCACGCCCATCTGCTTGATGCGTCCGCCCGAAAGCGAGCGCATCGCGTTGAACACGACGAAGGAAAGAATGACCGCGACGAGCGCGATGCCGAAGCCCCAGCCGATCTTCAGCGACGTGTACATGCTCGACGCGCACGCGAGCACGCCGACGCAGCCGCCGAAGACCGCGCCGCGCACGGTGAGCTGCGGTTCCTTGTCCGCGCGGTAAATGTATTTGCGCCAATAGGCTTCTCGCTGTTCGGGCGGGATTCTGTCCAAGGCGAAAACGGAGGTGTCGATTTCCGCTTCGGGAACGTTCGCCTCCTCCGGCGCCGCTGAGGTGTTCGT
>JBJEVP010000174.1:0-8115 GCA_051884475.1 Candidatus Spyradosoma sp. | reverse complement strand
CGTTCAGGAAGAATCCCTCCGGCTTCCATTCCGCCTTGCGCACGCCGAAGACGGTGTCCTTGCGGTCGGTCGTCCTGTCGTCGATCTTCACCGTCGTGCGCAGCACGTAGAGCGAAGGAGAAACGACGTCCCAGAGCTTCGGAGAGGCGAGCGAGAGTTCGAGGTCGATCGTCTTCTCCGCGCCCGCGGGAACGTCCGTCGCGGCGGAAGTGCGCGTCGCGAGCGGCTTGTCCTTTTTGCCCTCGAGCGGATAAATCTCCTGCACGACGACGACGCTCGCCGGCGCCTCGTCGGCGTTGGAGACGGTCGTCGCGACGGCGACCTTCGCGCTCGACGCCGTGCATTCCTTCGGCGGTTTCTTGTCGTTGATCTTCTTGATGCCCTTGATTTCGGGCGTCGTCACGAAGACGCCCCAGTGCGCGATGTGCACGGGATTCGCCTCGGTGATCCAGACGTGCCGGTAGATGCCCGCGCCCGGATACCAGCGCGTGGAGTTCTGCTTGTTTTCGGCGCGCACGGCGACGACGTTCTTCCCGCCGAATTTGAGAAACTTCGTGATGTCCACGCGGAACGAGCTGTAGCCGTATTTCCACTCGCCGGCGAGCTGGCCGTTCACGTACACCTGCGGCGTCATCATCACGCCGTCGAAATCGAGGAAGAAGCGGTTGCCCTTGGACGCGGCGGGAACGCTGAACTCCTTGCGGTACCAGCCGACCGCCGCCCACGGGAGTGAGCCCGTCTGATTCGGTTCGCTCGGCAGGAAGCGGCTCTCCACGCCCCAGTCGTGCGGCAGGTCGAGCCTGCGCCACTTGCCGTCGGCATAACCGGGCTTGGCGGCCTCCGCGCCGGGATCGCTCGGCGCGAGGCAGTCGGCGAACTTGCCGAATTTCGCGAACTTCCAGTCGAAGTCGAACGTTTCGCGCTGAGAATATTTCACGGGCGCGGCGACGAGCGTTCCCGCGAACGCGGAAAGCGCGAGGAACGAAAGGGCGAGGGGGATTTTCTTCATGCCGAAGACTCTGCGCGAAAACAGCCGCCCCCGCAAAACTTTTTTGACGCGGAAGGCGCCGGCGTCTGCCGGCGCGGCGTTCCCGCGGAGGACGGCGCGCTCAGAGGTCGTCCACCAGCGCGCCGGACTTCGCGTAGGCGGTGGAACGCGCCTCGAAGAAGTCCGTCTTGACCATGTTCGCGTTGGAATACTGCGAAACCCAGGCCATCGACGGCGGCTCCTCGCGGCAGTCGTCGAACAGCGGCTCGAAGCCGATTCCCGCGCAGCGCAGATTTCCGAGCCAGCGGATGTAGTCGCGGATCATCGCCGAGGAAAGGCCCTCGATCTTGTCGCCGAGCACGTGCTGCCCCCATCGGATCTCCTGCTCGACGCCCTCGCGGATCATTCCGCGATAGACTTCGACGCGCTCGGGCGTGAAGAGCTCCGGCTCCTCCTGCTTGAGCTCGAGAATGATGTTGCGGAAAAGCCACAGGTGCGTGTTCTCGTCGCGGTTGATGTAGCGGATCTCCTGCGCCGAGCCGGGCATCTTCCCGTTGCGGGCGAGGTTGTAGAAGAACATGAATCCGGAGTAGAAATAGACGCCCTCGAGAATGTAGTTCGCGACGATCGTCTGCATCATCTGATACGGCGTGCGTTCCCGCTGAAACGCGTTGTAGAGGTCGCCGATGAATTTGTTGCGGGCGAGCAGGTGCGGATCGTCCTTCCACTGGTAGAGGATGGCGTCGCGCTCCTCGGGCGAGCAGATCGTGTCGAGCATGTAGCTGTAGCTCTGCGAGTGGATAGCCTCCTGGAACGCCTGAATCGTGAGGCAGAGATTGACCTCGCTCGCGGTCACGTATTCGCCGATGTTGGGCAGATTCGCCGTCTGGATGCTGTCGAGGAAGATGAGGAACGAGAGCGTCTTGTCGTAGGCGGAGCGTTCGGCGGCGTCGAGACGGCGGTAGTCCTTCACGTCCTGCCCGAGATTGATTTCCTCGGGAATCCAGAAATTGTTCATCGCCTGCCGATACCAGTCCGACGCCCATTTGTACTTCATGTTGTTGAAGTCGTTGAGGTTCGTCGTGTTCCCGTTGATCATGCGTTTTTTGATCAGATCGGTTTCGCCGAACTCGTTGAAGAGCGGTTTTTTCGTGAGATTTTCTTCCATAGGCGGACAAGTATGCCCTCTGCGGGAACGCTCCGCAACGACGAACGCGATTCCGCCCGAGATTATCGTCGTCCGCCTTCCGGGACTGCGCCCGAACGCGCCGTGCGCCCGCAGTTTGCTGTTGATAAAAGGCCGGGGGCGGCTCATTATGCGGACGATGAAAAACACCTTTCGCTTTTGCCTCATCGCCGCACTCGCCCTCCCGTGCGCGCTCTTCGCGCGGCGCGACGAAGGACTGCTGCTCTACATGAATTTCGACGACCGCGCCGAGCCGACGAAGAACATCTCCGGCACGGACCGCGAACCGCAGCTCCTCGGGCCGCTCTCCGCCCCGAAGCTCGACGACGGCAAATTCGTCTATTCCGCCATGTTCACCAACGCCAACACGAACCGCTCGGTGGACAACTGCGCGATCAATCTCGGCGAACTCGACGGCTATTATCAGGACAGCTTCTCCGTCGCCTTCTGGTTCAGGACCGAGAAGAAAGGCTCCACGGAGGCGATGATCACCGGCAACAAGAACTGGGAGCGCAAGAACGAGGCCGGCTGGGCGCTCACCACGCTCAAGGACGAAACGCTCTCGCTCACCGTCGGCGGCAAGACCGTGAAGATCGCGTTCCCGCAGCTCACCGACGGGAAATGGCACCACGTCGCGCTCGTCGTGAACCGCAAGTCGAACACGGTCGCGCTCTACGGCGACGGCAAATGCATCGGCAAACCGCAGCCGATTCCCGAGGGAACGATCGGCAAAGGCGGAGACGAAGGCAACGAAACGCTCGTCGGCTCCAGCGGCAACGGCTATTACGCCCTCCCCGGCGACAAGAACAAAAAGGCGCTCGTGGACGACTACGCGATCTGGAAACGCGCGCTGACCGAAAAGGAAATCGTCGCGATGTGGAAGGAAGGCGACGGCGCGCGCGTGCCCGAGCCTTCGGCGTTCCCGCTGATCTTCGGCGGCGTCGCCCTCGCCGCTGCTCTCGCCCTCGCCCGCCGAGGACGAAAGAAGCAGAAATAAAAACGAATCATCAGAAAACTGAAATCAGGAATCGGAAGTCCGCCGCCTCGTCGTTCATTCGAAATTCCCGAAGAACCGGGCGCCTGATTTCCGATTCCCGACTGCGCGCAGCGCTTCTCCCCATTCCCGCATGAAGAGATTCCTTCCTTACTATCCGCTCCTGAAGCCCGTGCTCGGCACGTTTCTGCTGGCCCTGCTCTGCGGCGCGATTTCCGGCGTCGCGAGCGGCTTCGGGCTTCCGCTCATGCTGAAGAAAGTTCTCCCCGTGCTTTTCGGCGGCGGAGAACCGCAGGAGCTCGTGCTGCTCGACTTCGACTCCTCGCAGGAGCTCTTCTCCGGCGTTTCCGCGTCGTGGCTGCCGAACGTCCACATTGCCGTTCCCGCGGATTACGTGCTCGTGTTCGCGCTCGCGCTGATGCCGCTCGTGTTCGTCGTCCGCGGCGTCGCGATGTTCGGCAACACGTATCTGCTCAATCTCTGCGGCATCCGCGTGCTCGAGGCGATCCGCATGAAGCTCTTCACACACCTGCAGCACCTGCACCTGGGCTTTTTCTCGAAAAACAAGTCCGGAGACCTGCTCAGCCGCACGACGGGCGACACGATGCTCCTCAAGACCGTGCTCGTGGAAGTGACGAACGACCTCGTGATCCAGCCGTTCACGCTCGTCGGCGCCGTCGGCTTCATCGTCTGGTCCGCTTTCCAAAGCACGGCGACGCAGCAGTTCCTGCTCAGCCTCTGCGTCGTTCCGCTCTCGGTTCTGCCCGTGCAGTTCGTCGGGAAACGCCTGCTCAAACGTTCCAAGAAAATGCTGGAAAGCGCGGGAGAACTCTCCAGCGTGCTCGCGGAAAGTCTGCAGGCGCCGAAGGAGATCCGCGCCTACAATCTGGAGGAACGCGAGTGTTCCCGCTTCCAGAAGGTCGTGCGCCAATACTTCACGCTGCAGATGAAGTGCGTGAAGTACGACAAGATGCTCACGCCGCTCATCGAAATCATCGCCGCGTGTTCCATTTCCTTCGCCGTGTATCAGGCCGCGGCGGCGAAACTCGACCAGGACACGGTCATCGCGCTCGTCGGAGCGCTCTATTTCGCCTACGACCCGATCAAGAAAATCGGGAAGATCAACAACCGTGTGAAGGAAGGCACGGCGGGACTCACGCGACTCGAAGAAATCTGGCGCGCTCCGATCGAAGTCGCCGATCCCTCGGTCCCTCAGCCGTTCTCCCGAGCGCGCGGCGAAATCCGCTTCGACAACGTGACCTTCGCCTACGCGGACGCGCCCGTTCTGCGCGGAGTCTCCTTCTCCGCCGAGCCCGGCGACACGATCGCGCTCGTCGGGCCCTCCGGCGCCGGGAAGAGCTCGCTCGTCAACCTGATTCCGCGCTTCTACGACGTCGGCATCGGCTCCGTGCACATCGACGGGCACGACGTGCGCGACGTGCGGCTCGCGGACCTGCGCCGCAACATCGCGATCGTCTCGCAGGAACCGATTCTATTCAACGACACCATCTACAACAACATCCTCATCGGCCGGCTCGACGCCACGCGCGAGGAAGTCTTCGCCGCCGCCGAACGCGCCTCCGCGCGCGAGTTCATCGAATCCCTCGAAAACGGCTGGGACACCGTAGTCGGCGAACGCGGCGGCCGGCTCTCCGGCGGTCAGCGCCAGCGCATCGCCGTCGCACGCGCCTTCCTGCGCGACGCGCCGATTCTCATTCTCGACGAAGCGACCTCCGCCCTCGACACCGAAAGCGAAGCCCAGATTCAGGACTCCCTGGAAGAACTCGTCCGCGGGCGCACGACGTTCATGATCGCGCACCGCTTCTCCTCGATCCGCACCGCCAGGCGCATCCTCGTGTTCGACGAAGGGAAAATCGTCGCCGACGGTCCGCACGAGGAAATCTACGCCTCCTGCCCCCTCTACCGCGGACTCTACGACCAGCAGTCCATGGAGAAAGAACGTTCGTGATCAGCGCGCCCGCACTCGCCGCCGCGCTCGTCGGCGGATTCGCCGCCAGCGTCGCCTATCTGCGCCGCCGCTGGAAATTCGAGTTCGCGCGCCTCGAAGCCTCGCTCCAGCACGAACGCTACGCGCGCACGCTTTCCGTCGATTTCATCCACGCGCTTTCCGCCACGTTCAGCGGCGAGACCGGAGACCACGAAGTCTCCCTGAACCTTCTCTACGAAAGCGTGCTGCGCACCGCCGTCCGCGGCACCCGCGCGATGAGCGCCTGCATCTTCGTCGTCCGCGGCGGCGAGCTCGTTCCCGTGCTCATGGCGGGACTGTTCCCGTTTCTCGACGGCTTTCCCGAAAATCTGAAAGGCGCCTCCCGCGCCGAGGTCGTGCGCGCGCTGCTGAAGGGCAAAAGCTATTCCGTGAGCGATTCCGTCTTTTCGGCGGTGCTCGCGGGCAAGACGCCCGGGCTCATCAACGCGTTCCCGCCGCGGGAAGGCGCGATCTTCCTGCCGGACGCTCCCGCCGCGCCGCGCTCTCTGCTCGCCGCGCCCTTCTTCAACGAAGGCAGGCTCGCGGGAGTCGTAGCCGTCGCCAATCCGCGCCACGGCGGACAGTTCACGCCCGCGGAGCTTCACCTCGTCGAGGTGCTCGGCGAACAGCTCGCCACCGCGCTGAAGATGCGCCGGCTCTTTTCCGTCGAAGCGGAGAAACTCCGTCTCGACCGCGAGCTCGGGCTCGCGGGAAGCATCCAGAAACTTCTGCTCCCGCAGTACATTCCGCAGTCGCATTCGCTCGAAATCTCCACCGTCTATCACCCCGCGCAGAAGATCGGAGGCGACCTCTACGACGTCTTCGACCTCGGCGGCGGGCGCATCGCCGCCGTCGTCGCCGACGTGTCCGGACACGGCATTTCCGCCGCGCTGCTGATGGCCATCTGCCGCACGAATTTCCAGCACGTCGCGCGAAGCGCCATTTCCGCCGCGGACCTGCTCCGCGGGCTCAACCGCGCGATGATGCACTCGTTCAAGCGCGGGATGTTCGTCACCATCGTCTGCGCGTTCATCGACACGCAGCGCAACACGCTCTCCGTCGCGCGCGGAGGGCACGAACGCCCCGTCCTCGTCTCCAACCATCTCCTCGAAAACGGAAAGACCGAAATCGAATTTCTCGACTCCAAGGGGCTCGCCATCGGCATTTCCAAACCCGAGGTCTTCGACTCCGCCATCACCGAGATTTCCCGCACCTATTCCCGGGGAGACGTTCTCGTGTTCTACACCGACGGGCTGACCGAGGCGCTCGACGAGCACGGAGAAGAGTTCGGAGCCGCCCGTCTCAAGGCCGCCGTCGAAAAGGCGCACGCCCTGCCCGCCGCCGAAATCAACGACGCCGTCATCCGCGACCTCAAGGCCTTCTGCGGCGGCAACGAACCCGCGGACGACCTCACGCTCGTCACCATCCGCGCGATTTGAGCCGCGGAAAAAGTTCCGCTTCGGCGAAACTCCGCGTTCGCCCTGGCCGCGAACCTCCGGCTCCCGCCCGCTTCTCATTTCCCGTTTTCAATTTCCCGCCTTCCCGTGCATTTTTCCTTCGAAAAAATCTCCCGCCCCTTAGCCGTTCCCGTGACGACCGCGTCCGGAGCGTTCCCGCGGCGCGAAAGCCTGCTCGTCCGCCTCGAAACCGACGACGGAGCGGACTCCGCCTGCGGCGAATGCGCCCCGTGGCCCGGATTCGGTCTCGAAACGCTCGACGCCGCGGAAAATTTCCTGCGCGGGCTCGGCGGACGCGTTCCCGAAGAGATTCCCGCCGCTCTGCCCTGCCTCGCGCACGCCTTTTCCGCCGCCCGCTTTTTTCTCGAAAATCCCGCCGCGCGGGAGACTCCGGCGCTTCCGCCCCCGCGGGAACGCGCGAAGCTCCTCCGCCGCGCGCCCGGAGACGCCGCGGAAAAACTGCTCGCCGACGCCGCGCGGGAACGCGACAACGGATTTTCCGTCTTCAAAATCAAAATCGGACTCGCGCCGCAACGCGACGAGCTCCGATTCTGCGAAAAAATCCTCGCCGACGCCCCCGCGGGAACGCGCTTCCGCTTCGACGCCAACGGCGCGCTTTCCGCAGACGTCCTGCCCGAGCTCGCCGGGCTGAGCCGCGCGCCCGCGCTCGAATTCTTCGAACAGCCGCTCCCGCCCTCGCCCGAGAACGATGCCCGCGTCTTCGACGCCGCGGACGCCCTCGGCGCGCGCCTCGCGCTTGACGAATCCGTGCGCGACGACCCGGGAGCGTTCCCGCGCGACACGCGCGTCGTCGCCGTCGTGAAACCGCTCTTCGTCGCGGATTTTTCCGCGCTGCTCGCATGGCTCGCCGAGTCGCGCGGCGCGGACGTCGTCGTCTCCACGGCATTCGAAAATTCCCCCGCGGGAACGCTCGCCCTGCGCCTCGCCTGCGCGCGCCTTGCTCCCGCGCGCCGCCGCGCCTTCGGGCTCGGCTGAACATCCGTCCTTCAGAGGATTTTCAGGACGACGAACGCGCACGCCGCCGCGAGGAGAAGAAGCGCGAGCACGCAGAACGCCACCCGTTTCCGCGCCGGGTTTTCCGTGAGGTATTCCACCGCGCCGAGCACGCATGCCTGAAAAAACTCAAGAATCAGCGAAACCAGAAATTCCATATTCCTTTCAGAAAAAACGTTCCCGCGGCGAAACGCAAGCGGCCGAACATTAAAAAAATGCAATGTTTCTCCGCGCGGGGCGAGCGGGCGGAGAATCAGTCGCGGGAACGCGGGGCGAGGCGGTAGCCGAGTCCGCGGACGGCTTCGATTTCGCAGACGCCGGAAAGCTTGCGGCGCAGGCGGGACACGAAGACAACCGGGCTCCGAGAAACGGTTTTTCCCGGATCCGTCTTCCATACGGCGGCGACCAGCTCCGAAAGCGGCACGACGAGTCCGGCCTCCTCCGCGAGCCGCCGCAGCAGAAAAAACTCGCGCAGGCTCAACGCGATCT
>JBJEVP010000173.1:0-2102 GCA_051884475.1 Candidatus Spyradosoma sp. | reverse complement strand
GCGGACGCAATGCGGGAACGCGCGCGGCTCAGAGGGCGATTTTTTCGATGAAGTAGCGGATCTGGCGGCGCCACCAGTCCCAGTCGTGATTGACGTCCTTGCCCCAGTAGTCGAACCACGCGGGAACGCCCTTGTCGCGGAGAACGCCTTCGAGGAGCCGCGTGCTCGCGATCAGCTCGTCTTCCCACGCGCCCTGGCCGACGCAGAAAATCATACGGCTGCGGCGGAAAAGCGCCATGTAGGGATGCGCGGCGGGCATGTTGCGCAGGCTGTCCGCGGGCGAGTTGAGATAGACGAGGTCGTCCATGTAGTCGCCGAAGAAGAAGCCCGCGTGGTAGAGCCCGCTGAGCGAGACGACGACGTCGAAGACCTGCGGCGCGCGGAAGAAGAAGTTCGCCGCGTGAAAGCCGCCCATGCTGCAGCCGGTCGTCATCAGCGTCGCGGGCGCGTTCGGGTCCTGCGCCTTGAGCGCGGGAACGAGTTCGTCGAGCACGTAGCGGAACCACGCCTCGTGCTTCTCGATGCGTTCCCGCGGCGGGAGGTCCTTCGCCGACCAGGTTTCGCCGTCGATGCCGTCCACGCAGACGAGGCGGAGCTTTCCGGCTTCGATTTCGGGCCGGAGCGCCTCGACCATGCCGAAGTTTTCGAAATCGAAATAGCGGCCGTTCTGCGGCGGGAACGCGAGGCAGATTTTTCCGGCGTTCCCGAAGATTTTGCATTCCATGTCCCGCCCGAGAGAGCGGCTGTGCTGCTTGAAGAGATTTCCGTTCATGTTGAAAAAAAATTAGTTATGGGTGACAAGTGACAGGTGACAAGTGACAGGAGGATACCGGAAGAAAGTTTTCAAAAAGTTTCGCCTCGGCGAAACCCGCACTGCTCTTGTCACTTGTCACCTGTCACCAGTCACTTCATTGCCAGGACGAAGTTCCTGAACGCCTCGACTTCCTCGAGCGTGTCGAATTTCGCCGTGTACATCTGATTGCCCATCGTGCGCACCATGAGCTCGGGCATGCGTTCGCACATCACGATCGCGTTCCCGTAGCGCGAGAGAATCTCCTCGTGCGAATGCTCGTAGGGGCGGCGGCTGTCCTTCTGGCTCGCGTAAACGCAGAAATATTCGCGCTCCGCCGCGGGAACGCGCCGCTCGCCGAAGGTCACCATGTCCGCCCAGATCTGATAGACGTCCGTGCTGTGCGCGAAGTTCATCATGTCCGGCGTGTAGCCGCCCGCCGGGCGCATGTTGACTTCGAGCGCGACGAAGTCGCCCGCCGCGCCGAGCCCTTCCTTCGTTTCCCGAAGGCGGAAAAATTCCAGATGCACGAAACGCCGCCGCGCGCCGAACGCCGCGACCGTCCTGCGCCCGAGCGCCTTCAGCGCCGCGGGAACGTCCCGGCTCACGTGGTAGGAAAGGTCCAGGTCGAGGTTCACGATGTCCATGATCGACGGCGGCCAGGCGGTCATCGATTCGAAGAGAATGTTGCAGTTCCCGTCCGTGATCGCGTCGAACGAAAAAATGTCCCCGTGCACGAACTCCTCCATGATGTAGTCCGCGCTCGGCGGATTCGCGAAGAACTTCCGCAGCTCCGCGTCGTCGTGCAGCGCCCAGGTGTTCGCCGCGCCCACGCCGACGTCCGGCTTCACGACGACGGGAAAGCCGACTTCGGCGACGAAGCGCTCCGCCGCCTCGAGCGTCGTCACGCGGCGGAAACGCGCCGTCGGCACGCCGCCGCGCGCGTAAAACGCCTTCATCGCGGACTTGCTCTTGTAGGCGTTGATTTCGCTGAGCCCGACGCCCGTCGTCACGTTGAAATCCGTGCGCAGCCGCGCGTCCTGTTCGAGCCAGTGCTCGTTGTTCGATTCGATCCAGTCGATTTTCCCGTATTTGAAGGAGAAGAACGCGACGGCGCGGAAGACTTCGTCGTAGTTTCCCATGTCGTTCACGCGGTAGTATTCGTTGAGCGCGCCGCGCGTCTCCGGCGGGAGCGCGTCGTAGGGCGTGTCGCCGATGCCGAGCACGTTCACGCCGTTTCTTTTCAGACGGTCGCAGAAATTCCAGTACGTGCGCGGGAACTGAGGAGAAATGAAAATGAAATTCATGGGAG
>JBJEVP010000172.1:0-2109 GCA_051884475.1 Candidatus Spyradosoma sp. | reverse complement strand
GGAAGGGAAAACATGGTGAGCGCGAGGCGCTTTGGAAGGTGTAAGGTGGAATGTGTAAGGTGGAAGGGAGTTCAGGAGTTGAGAAGTTTAGGAGTTGAAGAGTAATTACTTTTTCAACTCCTCGACCTTTTCGACTCCTCGACTTCGTCGCATCATTCTTCCACCACGACGCGGAAACCGCGCGTGCGGCTCTTTTCGGAACGCGCGGTTTTTCTGAAGATTTCCGACGGGAACGAATACGCGGGAGTCTGGCAGTCTCCGCCGGCGACGAACTCCTCGTAATTCTTCTTTTCGACGGCGTCGGAGGATTCGGTCGAGACCCATTCGGCGACGTTCCCGTAAAGATCGAAGAATCCCGCGGGATTCGCCTTGAGCGCGCCGACGGCGTGAACGACGCCGGAAGAATTTTCGATCAGCCACGCGCCCTCGTGAATCTTTTCGGGATCGGGCGTTCCCGCCGCCGCGAGAAATTCGCCGCGCGTGGGCAGACGCACGGTGCGGCCGACGAGCAGGGAAAGCCGACGGCAGAACTCCCGCGCGTCGTTGAAGTCCACGGACTCCACGGGATTGTTGAGCTCCTTGCGGGCGCTCGGATTGAACGGCATGACGAACGTGTAGAGCGCCTGGGACACCTCGGTGCGCAGCATCTTCGTCGTCTCGGGCGCTCCGGGCACGGGAAGAAGCAGCTTGAAAAGATTGTTCTGCACGCCGGAGATGTCCGGCGCCTTCACGTCCATGTAGCGCAGTTCCTGAAGAAACTCCTCGGAAACGAGCGAAGACTCCGGCCAGTCGCGGACGATGTTTTCGGCGCGGCGCAACGCCTGCTTGGCGAGCAGCGGCACGCGGTCCGTCTTGCGGGAACGGATGTCCGCGCGTATTTCGGCGCATTCGTCGAGCAGCTTCAGATATTCGGGACGCGCCCCGGCGTCGGCGAGACTGCGGGAGATGTCCTTTTCGACGGCGGGAACGGCGTAGAGGGAACGCGGGAAATTCTGCATGATGCTGCGCTGCACGGCGAGCGCCTGCGCCCAGTGTTCGGCGGCCTTCTCCCATCGTCCGAGTTTTTCCTCCTCGCGCGCCGCCGCGGAGGCCGCCTCGCGGCGCTCGTAGTCCGGCGCGGAGTTGACCGTGGCGATCAGGTCCTGAAGGCGGGAAATCCGGGAACTGTTCGAAACGATGACGTTGCGGTAATCCGCCCAAAGTTCCTTTTCAATCGTCAGCGCCTCGTTGAGGTCGATGTTCGCCTTGGGCCAGTTCGCCGCGTCGAGCGCGGCCTCGCCGGACTTTTCCAGCTCCTGCGCGCGAAGCTGCAGCGGAATCGCGCGCATCGTCTTGGCGCGGTTTTCGAGAAAGGCCGCGCGCGCGTGATTCTTCTTCGTCGCGAGAGGAAATTCCTTCGTGATGCGGAACTCGAGCGTCGCCGCGTCCGAAAAAAGACGCTCGGCCTCCGGGTATTTTTTCTGCGCGGCGAAATCCTCCGCCTGCGTCTCGAGCGCGGACGTGCGCTTGCGCAGATTGTCCGCGCGGAGATCGTGCAGCCGCTTGCGCATCTGCTCGTGCCGCGGATTGTAGGTCGCGGCCGCGCCGGAATAGGCGAGATAACGCCCGTAGGCCTCCACCGCCTGCGCGAAGATGTCGATGTCCCCGTCCGCGATCTGATCCTTCTTGAACTCGTGGATCGCGTTGAACTGCGATTCGAGCGAGCGCGCGTCCGCGAGGGACTTTTCCGCCATCGCGGGATCGGGGCGCACCTCCTGCGCCTCCGCGAACTCTTCGCGCGAGCCCTTGGAAAGACTCGCGAAATAAAACACGGATATCGCCAGCGCGGCGACGACCAGAAAGACGATCGGCCCGGCGGCTCCTCCGAATCTGCCGCCCCTCGCGCGGGAACGGCCGGCACTGAAGATGAACTCTCGCATAACCTCCGAAAAAAAGGAAATTCTTGTTAAAAGCCCTCATTAAATACAAAATGCCGAACCTATCCAATAAATAAAAAAACGGAACGTTCGTCCGCGGAATTTCCGAAAGCAGTTTTTTTTTCGTGATCAAAAGAATTTCCATCCTCGGCGCCGGGCTTCTCGGCGCATCCGTCATGCAGGCCGCCAAGGC
>JBJEVP010000171.1:0-2117 GCA_051884475.1 Candidatus Spyradosoma sp. | reverse complement strand
AGAACTATTCATTGTTCATTATCCGTTATTCACTGAAGAATCTGTTTCCATCCGTGTTTCATTTTCTCCTCCTTCTTTCTCTTCTGCTCCTTCCCGGTTCAATTTTTTTTGCATTTCGTGATTTCTTGTAAAAAACGCCGCTCGCGCGGAAGCGACAGGAATGTCGCTTCTCCAAAAAAGAACTTCTTCTTACTTCTACGACTTCCAGTGAAAACGAGATGAGAGGAAGAGAGGCAGTGAATAATGGATAGTGGATAATGGAGTGTTCAAAGTTTTTGCTTAGGCAAAAAAATGAGGAGAGCTGAGGGGTGAGAGATGAGAGCTTAGAGGAACAAATCCTTTGAAGGAGAAGAAAACCGCGCGATGGGAATCGCGCGTACCTTACGCGCTTCGCGCGAAATCTGTTTTCATCCGTTCCATCCGTGTTTCAAAAACCTCAGTGAGAATTATCAGTCATCCATTATCCGTCATCCATTATTCCTCTCGTCTCTCACCTATCATCTCTCCTCTTTCTTCTTTCTCTTTTGTTCCTTCCCGGTTCAGATTTATTTTCTTTGACTTCGCGGTTTTATTCACTGACGCCGCTTGCTTGAAATTCGCGTGCGGGACGCATAATATCGGGCGCAATGAACGTCGATCTCGATCTGGTGAAAAAATACAACGTGCCCGGCCCGCGCTACACGTCGTATCCGACGGCGCTTCAGTTCCGCGAAGACGTTCCCGCGGCGGAGCTGGCGCGCGTGATGCGCGAGGACGTCGCGGCGGGCGGGAACGAGGTGTCCGTTTACGTGCACGTGCCGTTCTGCCGCTCGCTGTGCTGGTATTGCGGCTGCACGAACGTTCCCGCGGGCGACGGCCCCGAGGCGGCGGACCGCTATCTCGACGCGGTGGAGAAGGAGCTCGCGGCGCGCGCGCGGATTTTCGGCGGGCGGCTCAGGCTGCGTCAGCTGCATTTCGGCGGCGGCACGCCGAGCGCGCTTTCTCCGGCGCAGATCGACCGCGTGTCCGCGATGCTGCGCGGCGCGTTCGATTTCGCCGCGGACGCGGAAATCTCCGTGGAGATCGATCCGCGCACGGCGACGCCCGAGGTGATCGACGCGTTTCGGCGGCTGGGCTGTTCCCGCGCTTCGCTCGGCGTCCAGGATCTGGACCCGAAGGTGCAGCTGGCGATTCACCGCGTGCAGCCGGAAAGCGTCGTGCGCGAGGCGGTCGCTCGGCTGCGGGAACGCGGTTTTTCTTCGGTGAATTTCGATCTGATTTACGGACTGCCGCACCAGACGGCGGAAAGCTACGCGCGGACGCTCGACGGCGTGCTCGCGCTTTCTCCCGACCGCCTTTCCGTGTTCAGCTACGCGCACGTGCCGTGGATCAAGCCGCAGCAGAAGCTGCTCGAACGGGAAAACGCGTTCCCGTCGCCCGACGAGAAGCTCGGGATTCTCAAATCCGCGATCGAGCGGCTGACGCGTTCCGGCTACGTCTACATCGGAATGGACCATTTCGCCAAGGAGGACGACGAGCTCGCGCACGCGCTGCGGGAACGCCGTCTGCAGCGCAATTTCGAAGGCTATTCCACGCACGCGGGGCTGCCGATCGTGGCGCTCGGAATGTCGTCCATCTCGCAGAGCGCGCGCAGTTTTTCGCAGAACGAAAAGACGCTGGAGGGCTACGAGGCGCGCGTCGCCGCGGGAACGCTTCCGGTCGTCAAGGGTCTGATTCTGACGGACGAGGATTGCCGCCGCCGCGAAATCATCATGCGCGTGATGTGCGACCTGGAACTGGATTTCGCCGCGATGAGCGAAAAGCTCGGCTGCGATTTCGCGAAGTCCTATGCGCCCGAGCTCGAGAAACTGAAGCCGCTCGCCGCCGACGGGCTCGTGGAGTTCCGCGGGAACGGGCTGCGCGTGACGCCGACCGGGCGCCTCTTCATCCGCAACGTGGCGATGGCGTTCGACGCGTATTTTTCTCCGGCCGCCGCCGGAAACCGCCATTCGAGGACCGTGTGAATTTCGAGGGGAAAAGCTGAGGGATGAGCGCCGTGCGCTTGGAGATATGTGCGCTCGGCTTTTTTTGTGCGGAATCGTCGAAAAATTTACGTGCGAAGCGCGGGGAAATAGTGA
>JBJEVP010000170.1:0-8264 GCA_051884475.1 Candidatus Spyradosoma sp. | reverse complement strand
AAAAACAAAGAATTTTCCCATGAAAAATCCTCGGATTCTGCCTCTCTTCCTCTCCGCGTTCGCCGCGGGAACGCTCGTCTGCGCCGCCGACGAAACGCCGGCGCAGGACGTTCCCGCGATCGTCGCTCCCGCCAAAGAAAACCGGCGCTACACGACGACGCAGGACATGAAGATCGAAACGCGCCTCACCGCGTTCTTTCTCGAACGCGCGCACATTCTTCAGAAAAAAATCGCCGAAACGGACATGGACGCGCTCGTCGAGTCCGACTGCGCCGCGCTCGACTCCACCAGGACGATACTGCTCCGCGGCGACGTGGACGCCCTCAAGGCGCGTTTCGCGCCGACGCTCGCCGACACGATCGCGCGCGGGAATCTGCACGCCGCGTTCACGATCTACGGCGTCTTCTCCTCGCGCCTCGACGAACGCATTTCCCGCATCGAAGCGCGGCTGAACGAGCCCGAAAAATTCGACCTGAACCGCGAGGACTCCATTCAGATCAGCCGCAAGGACGCCGCCTGGCCCGCCGACCTCGCCGAAGCCGACGAGATCTGGGAAAAGCGCCTCACCAGCGAAATCATCACCGAGCTCCTCGGCGAAGACAAGGACGACGGCGGGAACGCCGAAACCGCGCGCGAGCCCTCGCCCGAAGACGTCGCCGCCGCCTGCGGAAAGCTGCGGGAACGCTATTCCAAGCTGCGCGACAACCTCGCGCTCGAGCCCTGGGAGGTCGAAGAGATTTTCCTCAACGCGCTCACCGCGCAGTACGACCCGCACACGTCGTTCTTCTCCAAGCAGTCGATGGAGGAGTTCGAGATCATGATGCGCAACTCGCTCTGCGGAATCGGCGCCGTGCTCACCATGGACGACGGCTACTGCACCGTGCGCGAAATCATGCCCGGCTCGCCCGTCGAACGCTCGGGAAAAATCTCCGTCGGCGACCGCATCGTCGCCGTCGGCGCCAAACCGGACGACAAGGAACTGACCGACGTCGTCGGCATGCGCCTCAACCGCATCGTGCGCATGCTCCGCGGCGAAAAAGGCGTTCCCGTGCGCCTGATGCTCGAATCCGGGAACGACCATTCCCGCCAGCTGATCACGCTCGTCCGCGACGAAATCAAGCTCACGGAACAGCTCGCTTCCGCGCAGATCTACGACGTTCCCGCGGGCGAGGCGACCGTTCCCGTCGGCGTCGTCAGCCTGCCTTCCTTCTACGGGAAAGACCGCTCGGACAACTCCTCCTTCTCCACGTCCGAAGACGTGAAGGAACTGCTGAAGAAGCTCAAGGCGGCGAAGGTGAAGGCGGTCGTCCTCGACCTGCGCCGCAACGGCGGCGGCTACCTGAACGAAGCCATCGACCTGTTCGAGCTCTTCGTCGGCCCAGGCGTTCCCGCGCTGCAGACGCGGGGCACCTCCGGCTCGCCGAGCAAGCTCCTCACGGGCGGCACGCTCGGCATCGCGAAAAGTCTTTTCACCTCGGAGCCGGAATGGACGGGCCCGGTCATCGTGCTCGTGTCCAAGCTCAGCGCCTCCGCGAGCGAAATCGTCGCGGGAGCGCTCCAGGACAACCGCCGCGCGCTCATCGTCGGCGACCCGCAGACGCACGGCAAGGGCTCCGTCCAGGAAGTCATTCCGTTCAAGGCCTACGACTCCTCGCAGGACGCCTCGATCAAGCTGACGCGCAGCAAATGGTATTCGCCCTCCGGCAATTCGATTCAGATCAGGGGCGTCTCCTCGGACATCGTCACGCCGTCCGTGTACAGCGTGCTCCCGGTCGCCGAAAGCGACCTCGACCGCCCGCTCCCGTGGGACAGCGTGCCCTCCGTGCTCGACGACGTGCCGCCCGAATGGCTGAGCGCGCCCGTCTCGCCCGAGCTCGTCGCGATTCTTTCCGAAAACAGCCGCCGCCGCCAGGCGGAGCTGCCGGAGTTCCTCACGCTCAACCGCACGATCGCCTGGGTCGCGGAGCGCGAAAAGAACAAGACGCTCCCGCTCGGCCTCCGCGAACGCCTCGCCCTGCGCGACAACGACAAGGCCTTTTCCGACCTGATCAAAAGCGAATACGAAGCGCTCAAGGAAGAGTCCGATTTTCACAAGACCGACGTGAAGCTCGATTCCGCGATCGCGCAGGAAAAGGAGTCCGAGGCCAACGGCGCGAAGAAGGCGAAGGCCTCCGCGCTCTCCGCCAAGCCGACCGCCGTTCCCGGACTCTCGAAGAGATCCGGAGACGAGGAGGACGAATGGCCCGAATACGACGTGCTTCTGCGCGAAGCCGTGCGCATCGCCGCGGACTGGGTCGCGCTCCTCGAAAACGACGGGCGGACGGCGCCGGACGGCGAGTGACGGAAGACGAGTGAAAAATTTCTGATTCCCCGCCCATGCTCGCAGTCATCACCGGAGGCGCCGGTTTCCTCGGCGGAACGATTTCGCGGCAATGCCGCGAGCGCGGCTGGCGCGTCCGCCTCGTCGGGCGCACGCCGCATCCGGAACTCGTCGGCGAAGGCGTCGAGTTTTTCCCGCTCGACGTTTCCGCCGGGAAGAACGTTCCCGCGCTCGCGGAAATCTTCGCGGGAGCGGACGTCGTCTTCCACACGGCGGCGAAGGCGGGGGTCTGGGGAAAGAAGAGGGATTTCGAGCGCGCCAACGTGGCGGGAACGCGCAACGTGCTCGAAGCCTGCCGCGCGGCGGGAACGCGCGCCCTCGTGCACACGAGCACGCCGAGCGTCGCGTTCAGCGGCGGAGACATCCGCGGCGGAGACGAATCGCTGCCCTACTGCACGGGAACGCTCTCTCCCTACGCCGCGACGAAGGCGGAGGCGGAACGGCTCGTCCGCGCCGCGCACGCGCCCGAGCTGCGCACCGTCTCCCTGCGCCCGCATCTCATCTGGGGCGCGGGCGACCCGCATCTGCTCCCGCGCGTCATCGACCAGGCGGCGCAGATGAAGCTGCGCATCGTCGGCGAAGGCAGGAACCGCGTCGATCTCACGCACGTCGAAAACGCCGCGCACGCGCATCTGCTCGCGGCGGAGGCGCTGCTCTCCGACGCGCCCGCGCTCCGCGGAAACTTCGGCGAGGGCAAGGCGTATTTCGTTTCCGACGGCGCGCCCGTCGTGCTCTGGGACTGGATCAACGAATTTCTGAAAGGGCTGGGCGTTCCCGCCGTCACGCGCCGCATCGGCTTCGGGAGCGCCTACCGCGCCGGGGCGTTTCTCGAATTTTTCTGGAAGATCTTCGGCGTCGCGGGAGAACCGCCGATCACGCGCTTCGTCGCGATCGAGCTTTCGCACGATCACTGGTTCGACATTTCGGCGATCCGCCGCGATCTCGGCTACGCCCCGCGCGTCTCTCCGGAAGAGGCCTTCTCCGCGCTCCTCGCCTCCTTCCGCTGACGGCTTCCCGGCCCGCGGGAACGCTCAGTTTCCGGAAAGGTGCTTTCCGAGCAGATCGGAGATTTCGCGCGGATCGGCGTCGTCGAGGTCGCGGCCCTTGCGCCTGAGGTCCTCGCAGGTCTTGATGAACGTCTCCGTCATGCGGTCGTGCGTCTCCTCGCTCCCGCCGACCACGGAAAAACGCTCCGCGCGCGTGATGCGCTTCTGGCCGTCCGCGCCGTCGAGACCCAGCCCGAGCAGAAAGGACCGCCCGGCTCCGCGGGAACGTTTTTCGGAATCGCCCGTTTCGTTCATGTTCTTCGGATAAAAAAGGATTCGTTCTTCGGGGAAAAAATCAGAGGAACTTGTCGATCGCGAGATGCGCGCACCACAGGCAGGCGCAGGTCGCGAGCGCGGCGGCGAAATCGTCGGCGACGACGCCCCAGCCGCCCTTGAGCTTCTGAAGCTCCCTGATTCCGAAAGGCTTGAAGATGTCGAAGACGCGGAACAGCGCGAAGCCCGCGCACAGCCAATACGTGGTGTTCGGGCTGCCCGCGAGGACGTCCCCGAGCCCCGCGAAGCAGACCGGCATCACGGCGAACTCGTCGAAATTGACTTCGCCCGGATCCGTGCGGCCGAGACATTTTTCGCCCGCCTCGCAGACGGGAACGGCGCACACGACGAGCAGCGCCGCCCAGATCGCGAATTCGAAGAACGTCGCCGGCGTGTTGATTCCCGTCGCCTGAAACGCGAACCAATAGAACGCCGTTCCCGCGACCGCGCCCCACGTTCCCGGCGCGGGCAGACGCCGCCCCAGGGGCCCGAGCGTCGCGATCGAGCCGAACATTCGGGTCTTCAGGTCGAGATTCCCGCCGGATTTTTTTTCGTCGTTCATAACTGCAGAATTTTCCAGTTGCGGATGATGTAGCCCGTGCCGGAGTAGATCGTCAGCGCGACGGCGCCGTAAAAGGCCCAGAGCCCCGCCTCCCGCGTCAGCAGCGCCCAGGAGTCGACGGCGGGAGCGTCCGCGGAGGCGAGCGCCCGCGCCAGCAGCAGCAGAGAGACGGAGACCATCTGCAGCGCCGTCTTCAGCTTGCCCGCGCGTTCCGCCGCGAGCACGAGTCCGTTGCTCGCCGCGACGAGGCGCAGCCCCGTGATCAGAAATTCGCGGCAGATGATGATGATCACGAAGAACACGCAGTACTGCGGGAGCAGCGTCTCCGGAGCCGCGCCCGCGGGAACGGTCCATTTCAGCCCGAGCAGCGAGACGAAGAGCCCGACCATGATGATCTTGTCCGTCAGCGCGTCCATCAGTTTCCCGAAGTTGGACACGGCGCCGACCCTGCGCGCGATGTATCCGTCGAGCCAGTCCGAGAACGCGGCGATCAGAAAGACGGCGAACGCGACGACGTCCGCCGCGAAGCCGCCGACGCAGAGCAGTCCGACGATCACGAACAGCAGCGGAATCCTCGACAACGTGAGAATGTTCGGAAGATGCTTCATCTCAAAAAAAATTTCTAAAAATCTTGCCACAGATTGAGCACAAGTCGAGACTGTAAAACCTCAACCGCCGAATTTAATCCGAACCGAACCTTTTTTTTCATGGAATCCTCCGAAAAAACTCCGCTGTCGCCGCGCGTCGCGCTTTATCCCGGGAGCTTCGACCCCGTGCACAACGGGCACATGCACCTCATCCGCCGCGCCGCGAGGCTCTTCGACCGCGTCGTCGTCGCCGTCGCCTCCAATCCGGACAAGAATCCGCTCTTCTCCGTTCCCGAGCGCGTCGAGCTGCTCCGCGAGGCGCTTCGGGACGCCGCCAACGTCGAGGTCATCACGTTCGGCGGACTCACGGTGGACAACGCGAAGCGCCTCGGCGCGGGCGTCATCATCCGCGGGCTGCGGCTCGTGTCCGACTTCGAGTCCGAACTTCTTCTCGACATGCACAACCGCCGCCTCGAACCCGGCGTGGAGACGCTCTACATGATGCCGGAGAAGGAATACATCTGCTTCAACTCCTCCTTCGTGAAGCAGATTTCCAAGCTCGACGTGTCCCGGCTTTCGGACTACGTCCCGCCCTGCGTCTTCCGCCGGCTTCTCGAAAAATTCTCCGCCTGAGCGCCCTTCACGGCTGACGCGCGCGGGCGCGACCCCGCCGCAGCAGAAGAGCGAGAAGCTCGTCGCATTCGGGATAACGGAAAATCTTCAGCAGCGCGAAATACAGCGCGACCGACGCGGGAACGACGACGAGGAGCGAGACGACGACGGTCAGATTTTCTCCGAACGCGTTCCCGCCGAACAGCTTTTCGTGCACGAGAATCCACGCGCCGAAGGTGAACGCCCCCATCGCCAGCGAGGCCGCGAGCGTCTTGAAGAACGCGCCGCTCACGCGCTCCGCTCCGAACGCGCGTTCCCGCCTCAGCAGCACCGCGTAGAGCACGACGCATTGCGCCGCCGCCGAAATCAGATTCGCGCACGCCAGGCCGACCGCGCCGAACATCCAGCCGAGCGTCGGGGCGAGCGCGCAGTTCAGCCCGAACGCCAGCCCGGCGGTCTTCGTCTGCGTCTTCGTGTCCTTGAGCGAATTGAGCGCGCGCCCGACGAGCCCGCTCACCGCGTAAAACGGCACCGCGAGCGCGAACACGCACAGCACGGGAACGGTCGCGAGCGTGTCCTCCGCCGTGAAGTTGCCGTGCTCGAAGAAAATTCTGATCAGCGGGAACGACAGCGCGACGATGCCGACCGTCGCGGGAACGTTGATCGCGTAGATGAGCCGCATCCCGTAGGCGAACGTCGCGCCGAGCTCGCGCGAATCGCGCTCCGCCGCGTATTTCGCGAGCAGGGGAAAGACGACCGTGGTCACAGTCACCGTGAAGATGCCGACCGGAATCTCGACCACGCGGTTCGCGTAGTAATAGACGGACAGCGCGCGCTCGTCGAGCGTGAACGCGAGAAACCGCGTGAAGAAGATGTTGATCTGATTGATTCCCGCGCCGACGACCGCCGGCAGGAACATCGCCTTCAGGTCCTCCCAGGCCTCCGTGCGGGAACGGTTCACCGAAAAACGCCAGCCTTCGCGCCGCAGCGCCAACGCGGGAACGCCCAGCTGCAGCGCGCCCCCGAGCAGCGCGCCCGCGCAGAGCCAGACCACGCGCTCCGACTGCGTCTCGCCGAAGATCCAGCCGAGCACGCCGAGCGAGAAGATCATCGACAGGTTCAGCCACACCGCGCTGAGCGCCGTCACCGTGAATTTCCCGAGCATGTTCAGCCCCGCGGTGAACACCGCCGCGATGCAGATCATCGGCATGTAGGGCATGCACAGCGCCGTCAGCTTCGCCGCGAGGCGATGGCGGGAGACGTCGCCGTCCGCGCCCGCGACGTCGGCGGCCGCCGCGAGCCAGGACTCCGGCAGGAACGCGACCGCGAGCGCCCCCGCGCAGAACAGCGCCGTGATCGCGAACATCCAAGGAGCGACGCGCGAAATCACGAGATTGAAGAAGGCGAACGCGCGGGCGTTCCCGCCGAGGCGCCGCTCCTGCGTCATCACCGGCATCAGCGCGGACGTCAGAGCGCCCTCGCCCAGCAGCCTGCGAAAAAGATTCGGTATCTGGAACGCGATGATGAACGCCGCCGCGAAGCCGCCCGTCCCGAAAAATCCCGCGATGAGCTGGTCGCGCACGAGCCCGAGCAGACGCGAGCCCGACGTTCCCGCCGCCGTGATCAGCATCGAAATATACGCCGCGCCGTGTGTCGTCTTCTTCATCGTTTTCCGGACGGAGCTCCGGCGCGGGCGTAGGCGTCGATTCCGTCGGCGATGCCCGCGGCGATGCGCTCCCGCCCGTTCTTCGTCGCGATGAGCGCCGTGTCCGCCGCGTTGGTGAGAAATCCGCACTCGATGAGCGCGCCCGGGCACTTCAGCGTGCGCAGCACGGCGAAATTCGCGTATTTCACGCCGCGGTCCTCCGCGTCCGTCTTCGCCGTGACCGCGGAATGGAGCTTGAACGCGAAGAGCGTGTTGAGCGCGTCGCGGGCGTTGCCCTCGTCCGCCTGTTTCTTGGGCGCGGCGTTCCCGTCGGCGGTGGAGGCCTCGCCCACGGGCGTGAGCGCGAAAGTCTCGATTCCGCGCGCGGAGGCGGACGACGCCGAGTTGAGATGAATGCTCACGAAAAGGTCCGCCTTCCACGCGTTGGCGCGCGCCGGGCGGTCGCCGAGCTCCAGAAACGAATCGCCCTCCCGCGTGAGCATCACCGTGTATCCGCGCTTGCGCAGAAGGCGCGCCGCGCGCTGCGCGATGTCCAGCGCGTAGTTCTTTTCGAACATTCCGCGCTTGTTGATCTTGCCGGGATCCTTCCCGCCGTGCCCGGGATCGAGCACGATGCGGCGCGGCAGATCGGTCTTCGGCGGGGAGACGATCGGAGCCACGTGCTTGTCCCAGTCGCGCTTCTTGATGAAATGTTTTCCGTGATCGTAGCTCGACGCGTTGCCGAGATAGACCCGCGTGCCGTTCACGAGCACGTAGCGCTTCCTGTCCTGCACCTCGACGCGCGTCACGCCCTTGCGCCACGTTCCCGTGCCGGGATCGCGCGACTCGTTCTTCCCGAAGCCCAGCGCGCGGATTTCCGTATCGAAATTCACGACCTGCGCGGACGCCGCGGGAACGCCGAGGAACGCCCCGACGCACGCGAAAAGCACTGCCGCAAGAAAACGCATAAGATTTCGGCGCAGTATGCCCGTTTCCCTTCCCCGGAGCAAAACCAAAAACCGTTCCGGGAAAGACGCGCGGACGGACGCTCTTTCCTGCTCGACGCCCGAAATCCGACAGCGAATATCCGGACACATTCAGCGGCCGCCGGTGAGAAAACGCAGCGACCACGGGAACGCCCGCCGCAGAATCCGATACA
>JBJEVP010000169.1:0-2148 GCA_051884475.1 Candidatus Spyradosoma sp. | reverse complement strand
TCGAGCAGACGATCGCGTTCCCGCCGCAGAACGCGCGCTACTTCCGCTTCACGGGAACGCACGCGCTGGAGAAGAATCACGTCTCCGCCGCGGAAATCGGCGTTCTCGAAGCGAAGTGAGCGGCTCGACGCCGAGCCCCGCCTTTCGTCCGCTTCCGGCGCTCCCTGAGCAAAAAAAAACTCCCGACGGGAAATTCCGTCGGGAGCTTTTTTTTTTAACGCTCGCCGGCGCGGCGGTTTTTCTCCGCGTCGGCGAAAATCTTCGGAATCAGCGCGGCGACGGCGGCGGGAACGTCTTCCGGCGCGGGCGCGGGAAATCCGATTTCTAGACGCCCGACGTCCTCGCGAAAAAGCAGAAGCCGGTCTTCGAAGAAATGCACGGCGAACGCGCTGTGGCAGCCTTCGCCGAGCGCGGCGAGAAACGCGCGTTCGACGGAGACGGCGAGCGTCGTTTCCGCGTCGCAGGCCTTCGCGAAGAAGTCCGCGTCGCGGGAACGCGTCTGCAGCGCGACGGCGGCCTGTGCGGCGGCGGGCACCATCACGTCGAAAGAAAGCGGGCGAAATTCGAGTCCGGGAAATTCGTCGATGCCGAGCCGCGCCAGTCCCGCGGCGGCGAGAAAGGTCGCGTCCGCTTCGCCGCCGTCTGCGATTTTCTTCAGACGCGTGCTGAGATTTCCGCGCAGTTCGCGGAATTCGGCGAAGGGGAAAAGCGCGGCGCGCGCCTGTGCGCGTCGGCGCGGGGAGCCGGTCGCGATTTTCGCGGGAACGCCGTCCGGGAGATCGCTGCGGAGCACGAGCACGTCGTGCGCGTCGGCGCGGGGCAGACAGCCGGCGAGCGCCGTTCCCGCGGCGAGCGCGGTCGGCAGGTCCTTGCCGCTGTGCACGGCGACGTCGATTTCTCCCGCGACGAGCGCGGTTTCGAGCTCGGAGGTGAAAAGCCCCTTGCCGCCGGTTTTTTCGAGCGACCAGGAGAGCTTTTTGTCGCCCTGCGTGACGAAGATCTTCAGCTCCGTTTTCGCGTCGGGCGCGCATCGCGCCAGGGCCGCGCGCGCGAGTTCCGCCTGCGCGAGCGCGAGCGGGCTGCCGCGCGTGCCGATGATGATTTTTCCGCGATGAGTCGTTTCCGTCGTCATGGCGGACGAGCTTAAGCGCTGCGGGAGAAATTGAAAAGACGTTTCGGGAAAAACAAAGCGTTTGCGCGGGAACGGCGAAAGGGATAGATTTCCGTTCATGCCCGAAAAGATCGAAGACAAAGAAGAGAGCGTTCCCGCGGGCGTCGCCGCGGAGGCGACGCCGTCCGCGCCGCGTCGTTCCAACGGCGCCGGCGGGCTCGGTTTCGCGCTCGCGCTGATCGGCCTGCTGTTCTTCTGGGTGCCCGTCGTCGGCGTCGTCTTCTGGTTTCTCGGACTTCTTTTTTCGTTCGCGGGCGTGTTTTCGGCGCCTCGCGGGTTCGCTTTCTCCGGGGTCGCGGTTTCGGCGCTCGCCTGCGGCTTCATTCTGTTTCTGGCGCAGGGAAGGCCTTTCGAATACGTGATCGCGGAGTCGAGCGCGCTTTTCCGCACCGAGGTCTCCGACGGGACTTACGTTCGTCCGGCGCGCAAGGCGACGGACGCCGCGGCCGAATCCGCCGCCGAGTCTCCGGCGCCCGGCGTCCGGACGCCCCGCCGCGCGTCTGCGGAGAAAATCGTCTCTTCGCCGGGCGAAAAGCCGGCGGCGGTCTCCGGCGTCAACGCGGGAACGGCGCCGTCGGCGGAGGAGGAAGGCGGGCACGTCGGTTTTCCGCCGTTTCCCGTCGCGCGTTTCGAGGAGATTTCCCGCCGCCGCTCGACGTGGCCGTCCTTCGTGAAGCTGACGTGTTCCCGGGAAATCACGCTCTGGAACGAGGAGACGAAGGAAATCATGGGCAAGATGGTGATTCCCGCCGGATCCGTCGTGGAAGTGATCGACGTCCGTTCCGGCGGCGTGCTCGAGGCGCTCGACTGCACGGGGCAGCGTTTCAAGATTCTCGCCGCCGACACGAATTTCTCCGAAGCCTACACGCTCAAGAACGTGAAGTGGGGCGCGGAGTGAGCTGTCCGCGCGGGAACGGCGAAGTTTTCGTTCGCGTTCGCGCGGAAAGCGGCGTAAGTTTTTCCGCAATATGAAATTC
>JBJEVP010000168.1:0-2152 GCA_051884475.1 Candidatus Spyradosoma sp. | reverse complement strand
AGCGGTCGCGGAACGTGTTGAAATGCTGCTGCGCGAGCACGGTCGTCGGCGCGAGAAAGGCGACCTGAAATCCGCTCAGCACCGCCTTGAACGCGGCGCGTATCGCGACCTCCGTCTTGCCGAATCCGACGTCCCCGCACACGAGCCGGTCCATCGGCGAAGGGCGCTCCATGTCCCGCTTCGCGTCGGCGATCGCCTTCGCCTGGTCGGGCGTCTCGGTGAACGGGAACGCGCGCTCGAACTCGCGCAGCCAGGGAAGGTCCTCGTCGCGCTGCGCGGCGACGCCGGGCTTCGTCTGCCGCGCGGCCTGCAGCGAGAGCAGCTCCGCCGCGAAATCGAGCGTCGCCTTTTCCGCGGCGCGGCGCGTCTTTTCCCACGCGTTCCCGCCGACTTTTCCGAGCTTGGGCAACGTCTTCCGCAGTCCCACGTAGCGCGACAGCAGATGCGCCTCGCGGAACGGCACGTAGAGCCGCACGCCGTTCTCGAACTCGAGCGCGAGCATGTCCTCCTTCGTTCCCGCGCGGCGCTCGATGGAATGAATGCCCCGGAAAACGCACACGCCGTGCTGCAGGTGCACGAGCATGTCGCCGTCCGCGAGCTCGTTGAAGTCGAGCAGCTGTTCGACGCGCGACTTGTGCGGAAGGCGGCGGGAACGCACGCGCGACACGCGGCGGCGGTCGCGCCCGAAAAGCTCGCGCTCCGTCGCGACGACGAGCCGCTCCGCCTCCCCGCCCGGCTCCGCCGCGCCGCGCACGACGCGGAAGCCCGCGCTGACGTTCCCGCGGACGATCTCCGGGGAAAAATTCTTCTTCACCGTTCCCGCGCGCTTCTCCTCGTCGATGATTTCGCGCAGGCGCTCCTCGCCGCCTTCGCTCTCGGTGACGACGACGACGCGCTCTCCCGCCCTCGCCCAACCGTCGAGCCGCATGAGCACGCGGCGGCGGATCTCCTCCGCCTCGGCGAGCCGTTCGGAGCCTATCGCGGAGGAAATCTCGCCGTAGGCGAGCTCCTCGAGATCCTCGCACTCCCACGCCTCCGCGCGCGCCGCGCTCCCGCGCAGCGGCTCCGGCACTTCGTCGAGCGAGGAAAAGCCGCGCACGCGCCAGCCGCGTTCCCGCGCCTTCGCGAGCAGCGCCGCCGCGTCCTCCTCGGAGAGCGTCTCGGGCTCCGCGAAGACGATTTCCGTTCCCGCGGGAAAATAATCGAAGAGCGCTCCCGCGCGCTGCGGAGCGGATTCGGGATCGGTCGCCGTGCCCGAGGCGACGACGACCTCGTCCAGCCTGCGCAGACTGCGCTGCGTCTCCGGATCGTATTCGCGCAGCGCCTCGACTTCGTCGCCGAAGAAATCCGCGCGCACGGGCGCGGAGGCGTTGAGCGGATAGACGTCGATGAGCCCGCCGCGCACGGAAAACTGTCCGGGCGCCTCGCAGAGCGATTCGTTGTCGTAATCGAAATCCTTCGCGAGGATTTCCGCGACTTCGCGCAGCGAGATCTTCATGCCGACGGAAAGCGTCAGCTCCCGGCTCGCCATCGCCGCGGGCTCGGGCACGGGGCGCACGAGGCTTTCGGGCGTACAGGCGAGAATCGTCGGCGCGTCCTTTCCCGCGCGGCGCAGCGCGGAGAGCGCCGTGAGCAGGTCGCACGCGTTCTCGAAGCCCGCCGCGCCCGCTTCGCCGTCGTCGGAAATCTTCGGAAGACCGACGATTCTGAACTTCGCGCGCGCGGACGCGGACGTTCCCGCCGCGATCTTCTCGCGGAAAAAGACTCCGTCCTCGGCGAGAATCTCGACGCTTCCGAGATTCTTTCCCGCGAGCACCGTGAGCGGCGTTCCCGCGTCCAGAAAGCGCGCGAACGCGGCGCCGCGCGCCGCCGCGCCGACGCCCGTGATGAAATCGCTCTCCTCGGAACTCCGCTCCATGTCCTTGTGTCGAAAACGATTTTCCGAAGCGCGCGCGGAATTTTCAACCGGATTTTTCGTCGGGAAAAGCCCGCGGCGACCGGAGCACTCCCGCCCGACGCGTTTCCGAAGGAGCCGATTATCGGCGGTTGATATTTTCCGCGGAGGGATTCAGTATTGCGGATTCCGTTTTTTTGATCATGGACATGCTCAACAACAAATGGATACGCGGCGTCGTTCCCGCGCTCGGCATTC
>JBJEVP010000167.1:0-8328 GCA_051884475.1 Candidatus Spyradosoma sp. | reverse complement strand
GCCGCTCTGCATTTCCAGCAGCGAGCCGAACGAGACCGGCGACAGCGCCACGAGCTTCTTCGTCATCGCGGAAGCGTTCGCGCGGTCGCTCTTCAGGTAATTCCACAGCGGATTGACGCCGCCGTTTCCGTTTTTGATCGCCGAGTAAAGTCCGCTCAATCCGGAGGGAGCGCGGTAATCGTTGACGGCGGAAACGATGACGATGTTGCCGTTCCCGTCGCGGCTGATTTCGTAGTTCACGTCGCCCGAGGTGACCGTCAGAATGTCGTCCAGATTGCCCGTGCCCCGATAATTCGTGAGCAGAACGACATCGCGGTTCGCCAGCGAAACGTCGGACGCGAGATTGAGCTCGATCCGCGCGCTTCCCGAACCGTCCGTGCCGACGAACGAATTTCCGCCGACGTTCAGCAACGCGCCCGAGAGGTTCTCGTTCGTCACGTAGCAGGTCATAGTGCCGTTCAGCGTGAAGTTGCCGGAAACCGAATTTCCTTCGGAGGACGAACTCGCGGCGAAGACTGAAATCGAGGCGTTCGTCGTCGCGGCAGGCTCGTTCAGAATGAGGTTCGAACCCGCGGCGACATACAGACTTCCGTCAACGTCCGCGCCGTTGCCGAGCGAAAGCGTCGAACCGCGTTCCGTGACGAACAGCGAGTTCGCGCCGCCCGAAACGAGCGTTCCCGCGCCCGCGCGGAATGTTCCGCCCGCGAAGATCACGCCGGACTTGGCGCCGAGAGCGTTCCCGAAGTCGGGCACATCCTCGGGCGCTCCCGTGCCGTTGACCACGCGCAGGAACGCGCCGTCGCGGATGCCCCCGAGAACATCGTCATAGACGGCGGAAGAACCGTTCTTCACCTGAACCGAAATCTGCCCGTTCCCGAGCAGCTCGTCGAGCTCGTCCGAATTCACGGAAAGCACTCCGGAACGCACGCTCAGCGTGCCGTCGAAGCCGGCGTTGTCGTCCTTCGAATACGAATATCGGGCCGTCGGGAAGCCGTTGTTCTTGGAGACGTCGATCTCAATCGTGCCGTCGCCGGTGAAGCGCTTCAGCTCTCCGCCCGCAGTGTGCGTGAACGCGACCGTTCCCGCCGTTCGGATTTCGGAAGCGCCGGACAGCATCGAATCCGTGCCGCCGAGCACAAGCTTAGCGCCGTCCGCCACGGACACCGTTCCCGTAAATCCGGAAACGTCGCCCGAAAGCGAATAGCCGTCCTCGTCCGTCGCGGCGACTTCGAACGTTCCCGCGCCCGTCAGCTTCGCGCTGTTGTAGCCGTCGTCCGTCGAAAGATCGACGCTGAACGTGCCGCCGTCGATGAAGATTTCGGCGTCGTTGCCCCAACGCGTCATGCTCTTCTGCACGACCGTTCCCGCCGTGACGAACAGTTCGCCGTCGATGCGGCTCACCGCCTTGGCGTCGGTATTGGCGAGTTCCAGCGTTCCCTCGCCGGACTTTTCCAAAATCGAGCCTTTGCCGACGAGAAGCTGCTTTCCGACGCCCATCGTCATGACGTCGCCGTCGGCGAGTTCAAGATTCGCCCGCGTGCCCTCTCCGGTCACTTCAAGCGCGCCCGGCAACGCGGTCGCGATCGTCACGTCGCTGCCCTCGGAAATCTTGAGCTTCCAGGTCGCGCCCGTCCCGGCTTCGGTTTCAAGCGTGAGGTTCCGAGTCGCCGCGATTTCGAGCATGCCGGAGCCTTCGATCGTGCCGCCGAGAGTGTCGCCCACATCGACGCCGCGGATGCGCAGCGTGCCGTTCACGAGCATGGAGTTGTTCTCGTCGTCCGCGTACGCGCCGAACTTGGCGTGCTGCCATTCGAGCGTTCCCGCCTGAACCTCCAGCGATTCGCCGGCGTTCGCGCCGAACGTGTAATTCGAAACCGTCCATCCGCCGTCGCCCTTCTTTTCGAGCGAACCGGAGAATTCCGCGGCGACGACGCCGCCGGTCAGCCCAGTCTTGCCTTCAAGCACGAGCTTAATCGCCGAAATCGCGCCTCCGACGGAGAAGCTCTGATTCGAATCCTTGGCATTGACAAGGGTGACCGTGTTTCCGCTCAACGTCGTTCCCGTGACGATTTCGCCGGTCTCCGCGCCCGTGAAGGCGATCGAAGCCTGCGCGTCCGCGAATTCGACGTCCGATCCGGAAATCGTGCCGGAGACGTTCAGTCGCCCGCTGAGAGCGACGTTCTCCGCATCGGCGATGCCGCCGATTGTCGTGAATCGGGTGCCTTCCGAAGCGCTCGTAATCGTGATGTCGCCCTCGCCCGTCAGCGTGAAGCCGGAAAGAGCCGCCTTGCCGACGGTCAACGTCGCCCCCGTGACCGCGACGATCCGCTTGGCGCTGCCCTCGCCCGCGCTCGCGGCGAGCGTCAGATCGTCGCCGAGCGCCAGCGTGCCTTCGGAGACCTTCAGAGCGCCGATCTCTCCCGCGTAGGCGGAATTGAGCGTAAGCGTTCCCGCGCCCGTCTTTTCGAACGTGCCCGAGCCGCTCAGCGACGACGCGGTTCCGAAATTGGCGTCGGCACCCGCGACGCTCACGGAAACGACGGAGTCCTTGTTCGCGACGAACTGCTTGTTACCCGAAATCCCGAGGACGGATTCGGAGAGCTTCAGCGTTCCCGCCGAAGCGGTCGTGCCGATTTCCTCATCCGCTTCGACGCCCGCGATGAACATCGTCCAGCCATCGTCCGTCTTCGAAATCGTGCCGCTGAGCTCGACGCTCGCGCCGCCGATCACGCGCACGGCGTTGACGTTCTGAGAAATCGTCAGGGCGTTGCCGAAACTTCCGGAGGCGGAGAAAGTCAGACCGCCGCCCTGCAGGCGGACGCCCGCCGTTCCGAGCGCGTTTCCGCCCGCGACCTCGAGTTCCGAATATCCCGTGACCAGGAACTCGTCCACGTTCGTCGTCGTTCCTTCGAGGCGCCACGTGCCCGCAGAATAATTGAAGCCTCCGACCCAAATGCGGTTGTTTTCGCCGGCGTCTTGATCGGACTCTTCGAAAACGACGTCGCCGACGGTGCCGCCGTTGCCGAGGAGCATCAGCGACGAGCCCGCGGCTCCCTTGACCGTCTCGATCTTCGCGGTTTCGCGCTCGTCACCGAGAATCCATCCCGTGCCGTCGACGGCGACCGACTTAAGCTCGACGCCCTCCTCCGCGAACACCAGGAAACCGCCGGAAAGACCGACCACGCGCGTGGCGGGACCGTTGCGTTGCCAATCGGCGAGATCGCCGTAGGCGATGATGCGGCCGGCAGTGCCGAGCACGGCCGACGAGGTCACCGCCGCGATCGTGCCGTCGAAGTCGGCGAGAAGGTCGCCCTTCGCGTCGAAACGCGCCGCGACCTCGAGCGTTCCCGCGCCGGACAGTCCACGCGCGAAGCCGGCGTCCTCGACGCCTTCGCCGCCCGCGCTCGCATCGATGTAGAGACGCAGGCTCGCGCCGTCCGAGATCGTCACGTCCGCGTTTTTGACTCGGGAGTAGAGATGCGTCGCGCCTTCGTCCAGTCCGATTCCGCCGCTGAAGGCGATGTCGCCGGAGGCGTCGAGAAGCGCGAGCGTCCCCGCGCCGGACTTCCTCACGCTCCCGCCGTTGGCGGTCGTCGAAATCTTTTTCAGGGAAGAAATCTGCCCGGCGTTTTCGACGACGGAGAAGTTGAAGTCCGCGCCGTCGAGCAGAATCGAGGGCGTGCCGTCCGCGTCGGAATAGCCGTCCACGCTCAGAACGCCGCCCTTGACCCGCAGGGTTCCCGTGCCCTGCAGCACGGTCAGGCCGAGGTCGTTGCCCACTTCCAGTCTCGTTCCCGAACTCAGGTCCAGAACCGCCGCGTTCAGATCGCTCGCGCGGCTTTCGACGTAAATGACCTGCGCCTTCGCCGAAGTCATCGCGCCGCCAGTTTCATTCGAAAGCTTCAACGAAGAAAGCCCGCCGACGGAAACGATGCCCGCGGAGAAATTGTCCGCCTTGACGGTGAGGTTCACGAGCCCCATGGCGCCGCCGTTGTCCCCGAGCCCGCCGATGCGCAGCTGCCCGCCGTAAAGCCTGCCTTCCTCAATGCGGAGGATTTCGCCGAAGCTCACCGCGCCGGAATCGATGTCGGAAATCAGCACCTCGCGCACGCGGCTCTTGTTCACGGACTCGCCGGCGGCGGACGTGAACGCGATGCTCGACCCCGCCTCCATGGAGAACTCGCCGTTGAAGACGAGCCTGTTCTCGGCGTCGTTGGTCTTCCACGTGTTCGCGCCCAGCGCGAATTGCACCGAAGCGCCTCCCGCGACCTTCAGCCCCTTCTCGAAAGTGTTGTCGCCGGAAAGCTCCGCGTTCGCGACGGACACCGTCGAAGAGGCTCCGATTTCATACGTTCCCGTGGCGAGCACGCCGTTCGAGAAGCTGACGGTGCCGCCCGACTGGACGAAATCCGCCGAGAGCCGGAACTTGCCCCGCGTCGCGCCTTCGTCCGGCGCGGCGGTCAGCGTCAGCGTTCCCGCGCCGCTCTTGTAAAGTTTTCCGTCGGTCGTGCCGGCCGCCGCATTGACGGTTCCCGTGAGCGCGACATCGCCCGCGGAAGTGTCGATGACCGTGCCCTTGCTGCCGTCCGCAAGTTCCGTCGCGTCGGAAACGACGAGCGTTCCGGAAATCGTCGCCCCCGTGGAAGAGGAAACGATCTGCACGGCACGGAACTCGCCCTGCCCGCCCACGGCGAGCGCGCCGCCGAGCGTCACGGAGCCGAGAAGCAGACCGTCGCCCTGGTCGACGCTGAGCGTCGCGCCCGAATCCACCGTCCACGCCGAAGTCGGCAAATCTCCGGTATCGGCGAGCACGAGCGTGCCCCCGGCGACGCGCACGGAGTCCAGCCGCTTGTCGGGATCGTCGGCGTAAACGTCCCGCCCGCGCGAAATTTCCAGCGTTCCCGCGCCGCTCTTCGTCAGACGGGCTTCGAGCGCGCCGTCCGCGCGGAGCAGATCACCGGTCAGCTTCACGACGCCCAGGCTCTCGATTACCGAGATTTCCGCGCCCTTGTTGCCGACATGAATCGTATGCGCCGCCTCGATGTCGAGGAAATCGTCTTCGGCGTCGACGTCCGTCTTCTGATTCACGTTCTGGAACACGAGCTTGGCGGAAGCGTTCCGGGCGGTCGTGCTGCCGAGGAGGATCTCGCCGGTCGCGTAGGTGCGCGAATCGACGTCGTATTCGCCGAGCCCGAGCGCGTCCGCGCTCGAAACCTGCAGCGATCCGCCGTAGATGCGCAGACCGCCCGTCAGCTTGTTGACGATTTTTTCTTCAAAGATGATGTTCCCGGCGGAAATCGTGATGCCTTCGTCCTGGTAGCCGACGGCGTCGGACCCGATGCCGTAGATGGTCGAAGTCTGCTGCTTTTCCTGTCCGTCGCGGCGCGCCTTGAGAATGAACGTGCCGTCGTCGTCCCCGTTCTTCACCGCGAAATTCATGCCCGCGGTGTTGACGACGCCGTTGCCGTAATATCGCGTGGTTCCGTTCGTGGTCACGGAGCTGTTCACCGTTCCGAGCAGCGTCATGCTGCCGGACTTCGTGAACTGCACGAACTTGCCGGCTTCGAACGCCGCCGCGCCCTCTTCCGTGCCGTCCCTGACGACGACGTCCCACTTGTCCACGTCGCCGTAGCCCGAAATGGGCGTGCCCTGCGTCCAGTCCTCCACGGTTTCGTTCCACAGCAGCGCGCCCGTCACGATGACGTCGATGTATTTCGCCGCGCCGCTTTCCGTATAGACGACTTCCACGTCGCGCCCGAGGAAGGCGTTCGAATCGACGATGTCGCCGAAGTCCGTCGCGGAGGAAATCGCTTCGCCGTTGACGTAGCCCGAGCTGAACCCGACCAGGTGCATCTGCCCGGAAGCCGCGGTGATCGCCGCCCTGAACTCGTCCGAAAGCGTCACCGTGAGCGGGCCGTTCCAGTCGAGACGGGCGACGCCCGAGAGCGTGCCGTCGAACGTCAGATCCGCGTTCCCGATTTCCACGTCGCCGCCGACGGTCGAACCGCCGATGACCGCGGACGTGAGGACGTCCGCCGCGTTGCCCACGCCGAGCTTGAGTCCGCCCGAAAGCGTCGTTCCCGAAGCGATGCTGAAGCTGTTCTCGCCGCCGACGCGCAGGAAACCGCCGTCGTTGATCGCGACGGTGCCCGCCTCGATCGCGAAGGAGCCGTCGAAGTTCTGCAGGGAATCCGCGCCGAAGATCAGGCGTCCGTCGCCCGCCTTGGTCAGCGTGTTCCCGCCGGCGGAAACCGTGTCCGAGGAAACGGTGAGGCGGGAATCCTTCGCCAAGGAGAACGCCGTGTCTCCCGTGAGTTCGAGAGCGCTCGCGGAAATCGCGTTGGAGACCGTGTTGCCGACGGAAACGGTCCCGTTCAGCTTAAGCGTGCCGTCGCCCGAAATTTCGGAAGCGTAATTGCCCTTGATGCGCAGATCGCTCAGCGCGAGCGTCGCGCCCGCGTCGATTTCGACGCTCGTCTTCACGCTCCCGCCGTCAAGCGTCAGCGACGAAATATACGCCGACTGCTGTTCGGAGTAGCCCGAAAGCACCTTGAGCTTGCCGCCCGTTTCGGAGCTGAACGTGACGTCGCCCGCGAGCAGCGTCGCCGCGCCGAGCGCGACGGTCGTGTTCCGTCCGGCGACCAGAGAGCTGCCCGCGTCAAAATTCAGGGAAACGACGCCGCCCGTACCGCCGAGCTCGATCGTTTTGTCCGTCGTCGAGGTCGAGGTGAACTTCAGCGTCGCGCCGTCCGCGACCGTCAGCCCCGCGGGAACGTCCGGCGCGCTTTCGCCCTGCACGTAGGAAGCGTCCGCAAGCCGATATTCGAGCACGCCTTCGGAGACCGTCGTGACGCCCGCGTTCTTGTTCGACTGCGTCAGCACGAGCGTTCCCGCGCCGGTCTTCACGAGCTCGGAGGTGGTCGCCGCGACGTAGTCGGGATCGCCTTCCGTTCCCGTCGCCGTCTCAACGGCCTCGGAGACCGCGCCGTTCAGCGTGATCGTCTTGCCTTCCGCCGTGTCGAACGTCGTCGTGCCGCCGTTCAGCTTCAGCGCGGCGCCCGTGCTCCAGCCGTCGGCGTCGCCGAGCACGCCCAAAGTCACGTCTTTCAGTCGCACCCAGTTCGTGTCGAACCCGGCGTTGTCGATTCCGGCCGCGCCGATTTCAAGACGCAGATTTTCGAAATTCGCACGCGCGTTCTGGTTTCCTGCGCCCCACCCGCTGTTGAGGCTGATCGCGTCCGCCCGAACAAGAACATTCTCGCCCGTGCCGACAAACGAAAGGAAGCGCCCTTCATCCCAAATCGTCGTGGAAGCGAGCGTTCCCGCGGAAAGCGTCGCGCCCGCGCCCAAAGTCGCGTTGAAGCCCCACTGATTCGTCAGAGAACCCGTCACGGAAAGATTCGCGCCGTCCTCAAGAACGAGATTTTCATAATTCCCGAAACTCATGTTCCCGCCGACGGAAACCTCCGCCCCGGCGAGAATCGTCGTCGTGCGTCCGTCTTGTCCTCTGGCTTCTGCGCGAGACACGTTGCCGACGACTTCAAGCGTTCCGCCGAGCTCAAGACCTCCCGCCCCGCTCATCGAAACGGAACCGCCGACTCGACCGTTCGCGGCGGCGATTTTCGCCGTTCCCGCGAGCGAAACGTCGCCCGCGACGTTCATTTCCACGCCGCTGATCTCCAGCGAACCGGAAGCGAGCATCAGACCGCCGAGCGTCTTCGCCGGCGCGTCGTCGTCGCCCAGCGTGCCTACGTTTCCGGAGAGAATCAGCTTGCCGCCGTCCGTCACCGTCAGCGTTCCCGCGCCGTAAACGTCGCCGGAAATCGTCGCGCCCGCGTTATTGCCGTACACGCGCACCTGGCTGTTTTCGGCGACTTCGACGTTGTACGCAAACTCCGCGGCGCTGTTCGTGAAGTTCAATGCCGAGTTTTTCAAGACGATCAGCGACGCATTCCCGAACGTGCTCGCCGTAAGAGCGCCGGCGCCGCTCGCGAAAAGCGTGTCCGCGGCCGTGATATGCGCGTTGACCAGTTCGACCGTTCCCGTGAAATCATCGCCGTTCACGATGTTGAACTGCACCATGCGCTGATCGTTCAACGAACCGCCGCCGTTCACGATGATTTTCCCCGTACCGGTGACTTTCGCCAGCGTTTCCACGCGATCGTTGTTGTTGAGAATCTCGCCGGAAACCCGCACCGCGCCGTTTTCGCCGACATGAATCGTCGCTGATTCAGTCGAACGATAAACGCCGTCCGAAGCCGCGCCCTGCTCGCCGAGCACCACCGTGCCCGCCTGCACGTCGAGCGTTCCCGTGAAGCCCGAACGGTC